>JBAVUB010000488.1:0-14248 GCA_049696575.1 Acidobacteriaceae bacterium
TGACAAAGCGATAACAATTAGCTGACAGCCACGAACGCCCTGATCGCTAGTGTCACAGGTGATGGGGCTCATGGCGAAGCAACACCTCCCGAACGCTGTTTGTGGCGTGCTGGACTATGCGGCGTACCCGGTGGGGATGCTGCTGGTCGCGCCGGCTATTTTGCGCCACCTCGGCGTCGAGCGTTACGGCGTATGGGCAGTCGCGACAGCGGCCATCAGTGCCGGGTCCATCCTGGCCTCGGGCTTCGGCGACGCGAACATTCGGCAAATTGCCAGCGACCGCGGAGCCGGCGACTCGTCGCGCCTCCTGCGAACGGTGCGCAGCACCATGGGCATCCACGTGGTGCTCGGGTTGTTGATCGGGCTGATCGGATGGACGCTGTCGCCCTGGGTGGCGCAGCACGTCGTTACGCACGATGCCGCGCTCGGAACTGACTGCCTCTGGTCGCTGCGCATCGCCAGCGTCGTGATGCTGGTTCGCGCCATCGAAAGCGTATGCATCAGCACGCAGCGCGCCTTCGAACGCTACGGACCCGCAGTGTACGTGAGCATCGCCGGGCGGCTGCTGTCGCTGGGACTCGCGGCGTTGCTCGCATCGATCAGCCACAGCGTGGCCGGCATTCTCCTGGCCAGTCTGGTGGTCACCGCGGCCAGCGTTTGGATGCAGCTCAACAGGTTGCGCATTCTTTTGAACGCGGGCTCTCTCTCTCCCAAGTTCGATCGCGATTCATTGCAGGCGCTGTTTCACTTCGGAATCTTCAGCTGGCTGCTGGCGCTGGCGGGAATCGTAGTGGGCCAGGCGGACCGGTTGATTGCCGGCGTCGCTCTCGGAGCCACGGCGGTGGCTTCCTACGCGCTGTGCGTGCAGATCGCGCAGCCGCTCTACGGATTGACCTCTTCGGGGCTGCATTTCCTTTTTCCGCATCTTGCCGGCCGGCGAGTGACATCGTCCCCCTCGATGCTCAGAAAGATCGTAGGCCGGGCATTCCTGGCGAATCTGCTCATCACGGCCGCAGGTACCGCGGTTCTTCTGTTAGCAGGCACCCCGGTCATTCGAGTGTTGGCGGGCGCTGCAGTGGCGGCCGCAGCCGCGCCGGTGTTGCCGCTTATCGTGTGGAGTACGGCGCTGCTCGGAATGAGCGTCACGGCCTACTATGCGCTGCTGGCCTTCGGGCGCGTGCGCACGGTGACGTTCATCAGCATCACCGGAAGTTGCGCGATGCTGGTACCGCTGGGCTGGCTGATCCGAAGCTATGGCGTGCATGGAATTGCGATAGCTCGGTTCGCTTACGGCGGAACGGTCATGCTGTTGTACCTGCCCCTGCTCCTGTTTTTAAATCCGGAATGGTCATTGCACCTGGCGATCGCGCCTTCGTGGCGTTTCTGGTTTGCAGGCCACAAGAAGATGGGACGCGACACTTCCCTTCTGCGGTCTCAGACTGGCTCTCCCCCAATCCACGCGAATGTACTCGGCGTTCAGGTGGAAGCGCTCAATATGGACCGGGCAGTTGCACGCGTGGTGGATGTTCTCGAACGTCATGAGAAAGGGTTCGTCTCGGTTATTGGCGTGCACGGGATCGTGGAGGCGCAACGCAATCCGCGCCTCGCAGCATTTTATGCGCAGTCTGCCATTACGGTTCCGGACGGAATGCCGACGGTTTGGGTGGGTCGGCTGCAGGGTTGCTCGCAAATGGAGCGAGTCGCCGGCCCGGACCTGATGCTGGAGATTTGCCGCAGCCCAAAGCTGGCCGGTTATTCCCACTTCTTCTACGGGGGTGAGCCAGGCGTCGCGGACAAACTGGCCGCCAATTTGAAGCAATGGTTCCCGTGCCTGCGAGTTTGCGGCACCTTCACACCGCCTTTCCGAGAGCTTCATCCGCACGAAGAGAATCTGCTGATCGCACGGATTCACACTCTGAAGCCGGATATCGTCTGGGTTGGGATCAGCACGCCCCGGCAGGAAGAATTCATGCATCGGTTTCTTCCGAAGCTGGAGACTCAACTCATGTTTGGAGTTGGGGCAGCCTTCGACTTCCACACCGGGCGCATCAAAGACGCTCCCCACTGGGTGAAGTACGCGGGCCTGCAATGGCTTCATCGCCTGCTGCAGGATCCGCGACGGTTATGGCGGCGCTATCTGCGCAATAACCCGGTTTTCCTGTGGCAGATCATGCTGCAGCTGACGGGCATACGCAACTACAGTTTCGGGCGAACGGCACAAATGGAGGCAAGGCTGACAAGTCCGGCCAACCAGTCCCCGTCGATCCTCAGACAAACCGGCTCCGATTAGCGAATAGCCGCGTAACTGCCTGAGCGAGGATCCGGTCGACGGAATCCTGGCCAGAGTGACATCTGCCATTGACAACGGACGCCAGGCAAAAAGGAATCAGTAAGTCGGCTTCGAATCCTTATCGTAAGGTTGGCCAAATTTGTTGGTGTGCGCAGTGGTGCGAAGCGACGCAATCGGCACACTGACTAATCCCAGGTCGTCCCCGTTCGGGCCAACATGTACGCGATGAGTCAGGCGATCGAGGATGGGCTGTGGCACCCCCTCAACCCAGGTATGCAGTTCGTATTCGCCTGCCGGGACGTTATGAACGTCAATCGCTCCTGCGGAATCGGCGATCGCATACAGCGGCGTCGTAAGTGCCACCACCACCGCACTCATTTCCGGATGGATATTGCAGAAAATATAGGAGACACCTTCGCGGGAAAAGGTAACTCCCTTGGTAGAGCCCGCCTCGTACAGTCCAAGATCGAAACGCTTGCCATCGAAAAGCGAGAATACATTGTGGTAGAAGGGATCGGCGTTAGGGAAGACTACCTCGGTCGCTACCGGTACCACCAGAAGATGCGGAATGAAGGTCCGATTCTTCTGCAGGAGGGTGTAGGTCTTGTGCGGCGGGAACTGCAGCTCGGGCATGGGCTGCAGCGGCTTCAGCCACACAAGAGCGGGCGGTTTGGGGCGTTTGGCATTGCCGGGAAAGGCGAGGCGCAGGTGCACATCGTTGGGCTGTTGCGCAAACGCGTCCAGCTGCGGCAGAAGCACCGCCGCGATAGTTAGCACGATAAGGAAGCGCAGTCGCCGCATAGTTAGAATTTATACCCCGCCGCGACACCAATAATGTTGCTGGCCGCGGCGGGGGCACCCAGGGTTGAGCTTTCCAGGTGACGATATTCAAGTGAAAAGACCACCCACGCACTGGGGCTGTAGATTGCATTGCCGGTGAAGGTCTGCGTCCGGTACAGGTTTTGATAGGCAGGTGCGGCGATTGCCTTATACCCTCTCAGTTCTCCGGCCGGCACGCTGTCCATTCCAAGCGCCGCATTGAATTCCAGCCGTTCGGTGGCGCGCTCCTTCAGTTCGGCCCAGCCCCCTGCCGCGTCGAGGGACCTGACATAGAATGTGCCGGGATCATCCACGTCCGCGCGCACTCCATAGTCTTTGTACGCTCCGCCGCCCAACCCTCCCAGGGCCGCTCCACGATAGAAGTTCCCGCTGAACTGCATCCTGCCAGGCAGCGGTTGGCGATAATCCAGCGTTCCCGCCCATGAATCGAATTCCCCGCTGTAGATCGTGCGATGCGGCGCGAAGTATCCGCCTGCTCCCAGACGAAAGCCCGCGTCCTCCTGGGAAAAGAAAGCCATGCGCGCCTCGACTCCTGGCCACCGGCTTTGTTCGGCGGTGGAGGCGGGATACGCGGCGGGGCTCGCGTTGGCGGAGTAGGGAGGATCCTGCACATCGATGAGCGCACCCTGAACCTGAAAGCGCTCAGCACGGTAAGCACTGAAATCGCGCGTGATGCCGGCCTGGGCGTTCCACGTCCACAGATTGCCCGACCAGGACAGGGGCGGAACCGCCACCGCGGTCAGCGACGCGGGTTCATTGGCGCTCAGGATGGGCCGATCGAATGAAAACCAGGCTTCGGTGTTATCCCACGCCAGCGCAGCGTGGGCGGTGCGCAGCCGTATCAATCCCGCCGTGTTGTAGGCTCCGTTATTGATGCTGTCCGTGCTTCCGAAGAAATCGGCCCGCACATCCGCGTGACTGCGGCCTCCGAACAGATGGGGCCCGAGAAGGTCGAGACCCAGCACCGTCTGCCGCAGCGAGGCTCCGGTGGTTCCCGCTCCGCCAAGGGCGAGGGTGGGAGTGGCAGGCATGTCAACTCCCTTCGTATTGACGAACCCATTCAGAAGAACCATGCCCGTGACCTTCACTGGATACTTCGACTCACTTTCCACTTTGGCCTGTTCATGTGTGGCAATCTCTGACGCCTGCAACTCCTGGTTCTCCTTCAGCGCTTCTACCTGCGAAGCCAGGCGCTGCTGCTCGGCTGAGGCAGAGGCGCTCTCGCTGGCGCTGACCACCTGCTCGCGCAAATCGGCGATCTGACGGCGCAGATCCTGCAGCTGCAGTTGCGCCTGGCTCAACTGGTCCTGCGCCCGGTTCAGAGCGTCGGTCAGGAGCTGAACCTTGTTTTCCATCTCCGCCTGACCATAACTTTGCGGAGCGAACATGGCAAGCCATGCACACAGCAGGGGAGAAACCAGCAGCGTGCGCCGCAAGCCCGTAAAACTTATTAGCCAGGGAGATATGGCTTTATGAAAATTTTGCCTCATTGGCCACCTCTGGTGTTGAAGTCTCGGGAAAGGCAGATTCCTCCGGCGCCAATCCGCGCGCGATCGACATACGAAAAATGGTTTCTCCGGGGCGGCTGCTCACCAGCACAAGATAGCCGGCGTGTTCGGCCGCGATGCAATGCGCCAGGGTCAGTCCAAGCCCCGATCCCTTCTGCTTGCCCTGGCTCACGAACGGCTCGAACAGGCTGCCCCGAATGTCGTCCGGAACGCCAGCGCCGTCATCCGTGACTTCCAGGACAATATGATCCTCCTGCACCTCCAGCGTCGCGGTTACGTGAATCACGGCAGGGGATGGAGAACGCGACTGGCACGCATTGAGAAGAACGTTGTAAATCGCGCGTTCAATTTGTTGTGCATCCACGACCGCGAGCGTTGTCCCGGGAAAACCGCATCGCGAGACAAGAGCAACGTTGGCGGCATCAGGATGCTTGCGGACCAGATCGATGGCCCGCTCCAACAGAGTCGCCACCATTTCCTGAGATCGGCGAACCGCGGAACCGGTTCTGCCGAAGGTGAGCATCGATTCCAGGAGCTCGGTCGTGCCGAATACTGCGCTGCGAATATCGCCGAGCACGTCGGCTCGCTCCGATTCCGACAGCCGCGCCGAAGCCAGGAATTCGGCATTGGCATAGACCGCAGCCAGATAATGACGCAGGTCATGCGAAACGGAACTGGCCATACGCCCGATGGTGGCCAGCCGTTCGGCTTCCAGCAGTGCGCGGTTCGTCTGCTGGATCTCATGCCGCATTCTGGAAAAGGATGTGCTCAGATCCAGGACTTCCCTGGCGCCGCGGTGGGGAAGAAGATGAGCGCTGTCGCCGCTGCCGAACGCCCGAACGCCGGCAGCCAGCTGCTCCAGCGGCCGCGTCACTGCATGGGAGAGTGCCAGCATCAGCAGGGTTCCCAGCAGCATAGCCAGCAGCCCTGCGATCAGAATCAGGTGATCGATTTGCCGGATGGAATTGTCCGCCTCGGCAAAGGATTTGAGTACCACCAGTTGCAGCGGGGCCGAAGACTTCGAAGTCAGGTCCATGGTGATGGCCAGATAGCGTTCGCCTCCCAGCGTAAGGGAACTGGGGGCGGAGCCCCGCGACGTCGGCGCCGATTTCACCAGCCAGTCCTGCGCCGGCGGAGCGATGGTGCTGCTCGCCAGGGTGCGGCCACTACTGACAAAGGCAGCCTGCACCATCGTGGCCCGGCTGATCTGATCCACCAGGCTGCGATCGATGGCAAATCCGCTGATCACGTAACCCAGCAGAGCGCCGCTGGCTTCGCTGCCAAAGTAGAGCGGCCGCACGGAGCAGGCGAACAGGCGGTCTCCGCTAATGAGGTACAGCATGTTGGGGGATGCGAGCATGGGCTCCAGTTGCGAAGCCAACTGAGGGTCGGACCGAACCGAGGCGTTGGTATACGCAGCCACCACCTGGCCCTCGGAATCGGCCAGCGCGAACAGATCGTTCCCGCTGACGTTCCGCGATTCGATCGCCTCGTCCTGAATGGTGCGCGTATCGTGGCTGGTCATCAGCGCCTTGAGCGTCGGCAGGTCGGCCAGTAGCGCATTCTCCCGATCGAGCGCATTCAACCGCTGCGCCTGCAAATCCTGAAACGTTCCCACCGAACGCTGCAGATCGCGCGAGAATCCGTTTGTTACTTCGTCCAGCAGACGGTGCCGGATCAGCAGCAGGCTGGCCAGAGTGGCGGTGGCGATCACCAGCGCCATGGTTGCGATCAGAAGAACCCGCGTCCGGACCCCTTTGCTCCCTTGCATGCGTGACACTCCGGACCGGAGAATTTCCTGCTGCCCTTACGGGACAAACTTGTAACCGGCTCCGTAGATGGTGAGCAGATGCCTCGGGTTCGCCGGGTCCGGTTCAAGTTTCTGTCGCAGTTTGAGTATCTGATTATCCACGGTCCTGGTGGTCGGATACGAGTTGTAGCCCCAGACTTCGTTCAGCAGAACATCGCGGGTGAGCACGCGCTCGGCGTTCTCCGTGAAAAACTTCATCAGCTTGAATTCGTGCGACGTAAGAACCACCGGCACGCCTCCGCGCCGCGCCACCATCTTGTCAAATTCCAGCTCGCAGTCGCTGAAGCGGTATACCGTCGCAGAAGTCTTGCGCCTGCGGCGGCGAATGGCAGCCTGGACGCGGGCCATCAACTCACGGGGGCTGAAGGGCTTGGTCACATAATCATCCGCCCCCAGCTCCAGCAGCAGAACTTTGTCCACGACCTCAGTAACGGCGCTCAGAACAATGACCGGCGTCTCGCTGCTGATCGCCTTGATGCTCTGGCACAGCTCGCGGCCGGAGATGTGCGGCAGAATCAGATCGAGGAGCACCGCCATTGGGCGGTGAGCACGAAACGAATCCAGCCCTGCCTGTCCGTCTCCGGCGATCAGAACGGAATAATTCTCTTCAGCAAACATCCGGCGTAACACCTTCTGCATGCGAGGATCGTCCTCGATAACGAGGATCGTCCCCAGTTCCGGCACGGGGGCGCTCTCGACCGGGATTAGTTCGTCGGGTTCTGCTTCTCTTGCCATCGCCATAGATACAATTCTGCTCCAGCACACCGGGTTATTGACAACTGGAAAGCTACAAATGACAAAGTCTTGACATTTGACGGTCCAGGCCGGCTCAGGGTCTTCATGCCCTTTTCATAACGAGACTTTCTCTATCGGCAGCGCCTCAGGCTCCGGAGCCGCCGGCAGGCGACATGCGGCCCCGGCCAGGGCGCGATAGAGCGTCATCGTTTCTCCGGCAATACACAGCCCGGAAAGCTGCGGCAGTGCAACAGGTCCGCGCCTTGGCTCCGAGATGGCAAGCCGGACCGCCGTTGCGAAATTCTCTTCCGCGTCGGGCCCGAGAGAAAAGTATTGGCAGTGGCCGTCGCCGAGCTCACGGAAAGGCCGAATGTCGGAACACACTACCCGGCAACCGGCGAGCAGTGCCTCGGCCACCGGCAGACCAAACCCCTCGGTCAGCGAGGGCGCCAGCAAAGCCACGCAATTGCGGTAACACCACTGTAGCTCCGCCTCCATGATTCCGCTCAGAAGTATCACATGCGCGCCGATTCCGGCTTCCTCAATGAACCGGTGGATGTTGGCCGTCTCGGGTCCGGAAATTCCAACGATCACCAGCCTGGTTTCAGGATGGATGGTCTTCTCGCGCAGCAACCGAACCAGAATCCGGAGCGCAAGAAGGATGTTTTTGTTGCGCCGGTGCTGTGCGACGCAAAGAAAGAATGGAACGCTCGACGATCCCGGCAATGGGCTGCGCCCCACCCTCGCTTTGGCTGGCTCGACGCAGTTGTAGACCCTTCTTGCTTTTTCATCAGCTCTGGCTGGTTTTCTTTTGCGAAGCTGGCTGAGAGTCGCATCGGAAACGCACGCCAGCGCGTCGGCTGCTCGCACGCATTGCCTGAACACTATGCGATTGAAGAACACCTTGGGGAAACCCCAGTTTTCCGGAATGTCCCAGGGATACAGATCGTGCACGCTGACAACGGTGGGGCAGCGAAACTTGCGCCGATGGAGAGGGGCAGGATAGCCCAGGTGGACGATGTCCGCCTGCAGCTGATCTGCGATGGAGGGCAGGTCCGCCCAAAACCACAGATTGCGGGCAAAGCTGCTGGATCCCACATAAACCGAGTGGATGTGCAGACGCGTATCTTCCTGCGCGATCGCGTCCCGGAATAATGTCCTCTCCCACGGGGCGGCGACCAGATGAATCGTCTCCACATCGGAGTGCGCCAACAGGCAGCGCGCCAAATTGGCGACATGGCGCGAAACCCCGGAGAGCTGTGCGTTGGAAGATACAGAGACCAGGACGATCTTCATGGCAGCGGCTCCTCCGGCAAGGGCACGGTCCACTCCATCAGCAGTGGGGTGATGAGGCAGACGAACCAAAGTGGGAGCGACAGATCGAACGGTTCCGTATCCGCCAAACCGCGAACCAGAATGAAGATCAGCAATCCCTGGAAAAATGTTTTGACGGGGCCGCGCGGCAACCGCCGAATCTGCAGGAAGACGCTTCCGTACAAGCCGGCCATGAGAATGATCCCTGCCGCGCCGTAAGCGTAGAACTGCTGCAGCAGCTCATTGTGCGCGTGGCGCGCTTCGAAGGGGCCAAAGGGCGGAACGACTTTCCACACAGAATGAAAGCCGTGGCCGATCCACGGCTGCTGCACGGCCTCCGTGACGAAGTAAGCCCAGATGCCGAGCCTGCCGGTCAGCGTTTCTGCCTGGCTTCCGGCGTTGGTGTAAATGGTGTAGTAGGACGCGATCAACCCCTGGAACGCGAAGAGGATCACCAGCGCAAGGCCAATCAGCATCAGCTTTCTGGCGCGAGTCATCGTCCGATCGCGCAGCAGGATGAAAGCCTCGGCCGCGAAGAACGCGACAATGGTGGTCTTGCTGAGACTGCGCAACAACGTGATCGCGAGAAATGCCGCGGGAAAGCCCCAAAGGCGGCTTCGCCGCGACATCAGATACTGCGCCAGGAAAAAAGCAAAGGCGCATGAATAGCCAATCTGGTTGGGGCCGAGTAATTCTTCGTCGCCAAGGCGAAGGTCTGATTGCACGGGCAGCAGCCAGGCAATCGCGGCGAACGCGCAGGTTCCCCAGATGAATCCCTGCATCAGAGCCTGGCCCGTTTCATCCGCGGACCCGTTGCGCAGCAGAGGCATCACGATCGCGACGTCC
Source organism: Acidobacteriaceae bacterium (assembly GCA_049696575.1). Classification (GTDB taxonomy): domain Bacteria; phylum Acidobacteriota; class Terriglobia; order Terriglobales; family Acidobacteriaceae; genus Palsa-343. The sequence goes on from JBAVUB010000488.1 coordinate 9,344, forward strand.
GCCGCCATCGCACACCAAAACGCAGCGGCCGCGGCCAGGGAGGCGGTGCTGCTCCACAGAAGACTGACGCCGGAAAACGCCAGGAAGGCAAGGACCCACCACATCGGACCTCGCACCATCGATCGCAGCCTGGAGGAAGCGGGACCCAGCGAGAAAAACCCAACGACGACGACCAGCAGATAGTTGCACACCAGCCCAGCCGCCACTCCGGTCTGCGCATCCAGCAGGAAGAGCCGCACGGTGACCAGCACAATGGCAACCCGAAATGAAAAGTAGAAGCCAATCGTTCCCGGCAGCAACATGGGGACCGAAGAAGCCTTTGCGATGGTTTCTCCCGCAACGGACCATGGCGATCGCGATGCGGAACGGGTAAACATCAGCGCGCTCCCCTCGTGCGTCTGCGTAGCTGCTGCAGTGTGTCGCCGACGCCGTCTCCCACGCGCCGGACGAGAATCTTCCGCGGGTCGTTGCTGCTGACCAGTTGCCAGCGATGCAGAAAAAGCACCCATGCAGCGCAGACGCCGGTTGCGAACATCGTCAGAATCAAAGCGACCAGCAGTCGCGGCGGAAACGATTTTTTTTCAGGGATTCCCGGCACATCGATCACGCTGACCACCGGCACATCCTTCGCTTCCTGAATGCGCGCGACTTCGTATTGCTGGGTCAGCAATTCGTAAATCGCCTCTTCCACGCGTACCCGCCGGTACAGGTTCGCGTAGGGAACCGCAAGGCGTGGAAGTTGCCGCAATGGAGGATACAGCTCTTCGCTGTCTGCCGGAGCAGCGGCGGAATCTTTGTTGCCATCCCTGGGAAGCGGCGCGGATGTGCCGCCCATTCTCACCAACTGGCGCTGCAGTTCAGCGGCGCGCGCTTCGGCGGCGCGCAGACGAACGTTGGTGTCGCCATAGATCAGCCGCAGCGAGTCGACTTCGGACTGAGCGGCGATCTGCTCGGCCTGCAGCCGCGCCGCCGCGTCCACCGTGGCCCGCGTCTGGTTCGGCAGATCAATCGTGGTGTGCGTGCTGGAGTAATCGCTGAGGGCCGTCTGCGCCTGCTCCAGGTCGGCTTCCACACCTTTCAGGCGGCGCTCGATGAAGACCCGTTCCTGGTGTGCCGCGGCGATGCTGGTCCGATTCAGCAACACGTTCAGCTCGTCAAGATAGCCCTGTGCGATGTCCCGCGCTCTCTGCGGATCGGTGTCCTGGACCTCGACGGTGATCACGCCACTCCGCTTGTCATCGACGATCGTCGAGTGGCGCGTCAGATACTTCGCCGTGTCGATAAGATAGCGTTTGTGCCATGCCTGCTGCAGATGGAAGCGTTCGATGAGCGCTCCGCTGATCGTGCTGCTCCGCAGCAGATCGACAAACAATGCACTCGAATTGCGCCCGCCCAGCAAAGACCCGGCCAGGTTGCTGAGTCCGGAAAACTCCCCACTCCGCCCCGCCAGCGCCGCAAACATCGCCAGGCTCGAACCGGAATTATCCGGTGGCATGATGCGTCCTGTCGACGTATAGCGTTTCGGGATCGTGAAGGCGATTAGCAGGCTCACAACGAGCGCGATCGCCGTTACCCTCGCCATAGTGCGGCGATGATCCCAGAGCACGTTGGCATTGGCGACCCAGTTCGGCGTGCGCTGAGGAGGGCCGATCGCCGGCTCAGTCGTGAGAGGTTCAAGCAGTTCCGTATCCATGCAGAACCTACAGTCCCGTCGCGACGGCAGTCGCGATCGCAATAGAGGACGCGATTTGTGCTCCGGAGAGCAGGTTGCGCCAGAACAGCGACGTGCCGATGATCTTCGGCGGCACGACGACAACATCGCCCGGTTCCAGCTTCGTGTCGAGAACGCCATGCGCCCATGAGTCGGAACGCCGCCCCACCACCGAACCGTTGGCGCGAATGACGAAAACGTCTTTGCGGTCCGCCGCAGCCGTGGCCCCGCCCGCGCGGCTCAGATACCAGCCCGCCGTCTTGCCTGGAGCGAAGGTGATGGCAGTGGCGTTGTAAACTTGCCCGCTCACCAGCACAAACCCCGGCCTCTTGGGTACCCGCAATACATCGCCTTTGCGGACTTCAATATCGTCGGGCGTTCCTGCCCAGCTGTTGATGCCCGCGCTGATGTGGATCACCAGCCGCCCGCTCAGCGGCGCGGTCCGCAAACGCGCGAGCACCTGATCTTCCTGCTGCTTGACCAGTTGCACCGATGCCGATTGATCGCCGCCCGCAAGACTGGGCGACAAGCGCGCCGTGGCCGAGCCGGTCTCGATCTGCCGGATCAGCTCAGCGCGGCTCTTCTCCTCCAGGTCGCGCACTTCCACGCGCGTCAGCACAGCGCCTTCCGGATACGCTGTCTCGCGCAGCCCTCCCGCGCGCCGCAAAACATCGCTCAGATGTTCTCCTTGCTGAAAACCGTAATTACCGGGATGGCCGACTTCGCCCTCGATCGTGACCGAGGATCCGATGTCGTCCCAGCCCGTCACCTGATGAATGGTGAGCACGTCGCCCGGCATCAGCGGAGTATCCGCGGCCGCATCGCCCTTGAGAACCGCATCGCCGATTCGAATGTCGGTGCGCACGCCCGCCACTTCGGTTCCGTTCGCAACCCGGTAACTCATCAGGTCGGCGTCGCTCAGCAAGGCGTCTCGCTTGAAGCCGCCCGCCATCCGGACCAACTGCGCCGCCGTCATGCCCACGGACATCGGATAGGATCCAGGCCGCAGCACCTCGCCGTTGATCGTCACCTTGGGCGCATCGGCCTCATACCGTCCGAAGACGCGAATTGTATCGAATGGCTGCAGCGGAGGATTTTCATTGCCGATCAGCGCGTCGGGCAGCTGGAACTCAATCGTTTCCGGATGCAGATCGGGCGGCACCAGGCGCACGATCTCTGCGCGATCCGAGGGCTCGGGCAACAGGTCCTGATAACTCCGCAGCACATCGTTCAGCCGCATGCCGTCGCGATATGCGGTTCTGCCGGGACGCGCGACGTGGCCTTCGAGGTAAATCACGCGCTCGCTGTACGGCAGGATGGGCGCCACGCGTATGCGATCGCCATCCTTCACGGCGAAGACAGCCATGGCGGATTGTTCGATCGATTTGTCCGGAGCGTCGCTTTGAACCGTCAGTGTCTCGCGATGCTGGTTAGCATCGATGCGCTCGACGGTGATGTGCCCGAGCGCCGCAGCCACAGTCATGCCGCCCGCCACGTCGACAACCCGATCCAGAGTTTGTTCGCTCCTCAGTTCGTAAATGGCCGGGCGCCGCACTGCACCGTAGACCGCAACCTGCGGCCCTGCCGGAGGAACGACCAGCGTATCGCCCGCCTCCAGCCGATCGTCGCTGCTGTGCACACCGTGGAGAAGAAAATCGTAAAGGTCGATTTCCGCAATGAGTTGTGTGCCGCGATAATGGCGGACCACACGCAGCGATCCCGCCGCGCTGGGGCCGCCGGCGGCGTAGAGAGCGCTCAGCGCCGTGGAGAGCGAAGGGATGTCATAAGCCCCTGGCGACTGCACATCGCCCACAACGTAGACCCTCACCGAGCGCAGACGCGCAATTGTAACTGTGATCTGAGCATTTCTGAATTGCTGTCGCAGCGCATGATCGATCGCATCCTGGGCGCGCTCCAGCGTGAGCCCGGCCACCTGCACCTCGCCCGCCTCCGGAAGCATCAGGCTGCCGTTGCGGTCGATAGTCCGCATGAGGGACTGCGAAACGCCGCCCCACATATTGATGGTGAGACTGTCCCCGGGACCGACAACGTAGTCCGGCCCAATAGGGACGTCAAGGGAGGGCAGGCTGGCCGAGCCGCCGAGCCGCGTACCTGTGCTCATGCTGCGACTGAGAAAAACTTCGGAACCGAAGCGCTTCAGTTTCTCCGGTGCGTCCGGGACCTGCGTGTACAGGTCCCGCAGGGAATTCAGATTGTAAGGTGTGGGCTCGCGCAGGACTTCGGGGGCGTCGGTGATGTTGGGTTGTTTGGCTGCCCTTTGTCCCGCCGTTATGGCCGCACGATTCGCCCTTTGCGCGGAGAGTGGTAGCTGCGTGGAGTCTGCAAAGTCCTGACGCGTGCCGGGTGTGCAGGATGACAGAAACGGAGTTGTCCCGGCTGCAGTCGTGCCGCAGAAAGGCGACAGCATTTCCGGCATTTCCAGCGGACCCGTCGCGTCTCCCGGCAGCATCGGATACTGATCGCTGCCGAAGCCGCCTGCTCCAGCGCTCTGCATCTCTTCGTCCGAAACATAACCGCGTCCACGTAGAAACAGCGTGATGGTTGTCCGCACCTCGCGGCTCGAAGCGATCTGCCGGTACAGCATTTCGTCGGTGATGAAGTTGGGATCGACGGAGACTCCCTGCTGCGACAGCGTGTCCGCCAGCAATTGCTTCAACTCGACGACCACCTCCGGCTTGTCCTCGATCACCCTGAAAATCTGCCCTGCCGTCAAACCTGTTTCGAAGCTGTTGTCGGAGAGGCCGTTCGCGTCCGTGTCGCGGGAGAGAGCGGGTATAGACGCAGGTACATCGAAGCCTGTGCCGGGAGGAGCCGCAGAGCTGCCGCTGCCTTGTGAAGCAGGATTGCCGGTCGACGTCGCGCCGCCGGCTTGTGCGCGCACCATCATTCCGCCCATAAGAAACACGGCCAGCATAAGCAGAGTTGCTTTTCTTGATTGCGCCGCGAAGCCTGGGAAGCTCGATCCCGAAATGTTCATGTGGGTTTTCATCGGCGATTCAGTGCGTGTACATTTCAGGATCGCCCTGGCTGCCCGCGGGTGGAAGATGGCGGAGAAAGGCGATGATCGACCAAATCTCCTCGTCGCTGAGCGTGCCTTTCGAACCTGGCATTCCCGAAGGCCAGATGCCGTTGTCGATGACCCATTTCAGCTGGCCGTCCGTGTAACGCTGCAC
>JBAVUB010000489.1:0-7490 GCA_049696575.1 Acidobacteriaceae bacterium
ACGCCAGCTTGCCACCGAGCAGGCCGTCGTTCACCGCGGGCATCTTTGCGGTGTGGTAATCCAAATCCGTCGCGCTCAATCCCGCGGCGCCCAGCAGCGTCCACACCGGGCTCGCCGCCACGGTCGCCATCCAGCTCCCCTGGTGGTCGAGCCAGTGCGCGTCGCCCTTTTCCGGAATGCCATAGCTGATAAACGTCAGACGCGGCGCGCACAGCGCGATCAGCTCGTTTGAATCCACTGGAATATCCCCGGGATTCCTGCTCCCGAACGTCGCCTCCGACGCTCCATACTTGATGAAGTTCCCCGCCATCCAGTAATACTCGCCGCCCGTCAGGCTCTCCACCGCCTCGCCGTAGTTGCGCCGCAGCAGCGTCGCGCCGCCCTTGCCCGACGATCCCACCAGCACCATAGCAAAGCGCTGATCGAACGCCATGGTCACGAGCGCCGCCTTGCCATACCGCGACACGCCCTCGATCCCCACATGCTTCGCGTCCACCGCGGGATCCGTTTCGAGATAGTCGAGTCCACGTCCCGCGGCCCATCCCCAGGCCCGCAGCGCACCCCAGTCATCCGGCTTGCGCGGCTGGCCTTTGTTCACCAATCCGATGATGCCTCGCGTAATATCCGCTCCATTGTCCGCCTGAGCGCTCGCCGGATCGAGCTTCGCAAATCCCCATCCTGCCGCGATCAGCTCCCACTCATTTGGTGGATCGCCATCCGCGTTCATCTGCGGAAAAGTGAACGGCATCGCCCGAATCGGATCCCATCCCGGATGCTGCGCGATCACGTCCTTCAACGACGGATCCTGCTGCACCAGCAGCGCCTTCATTGCCGCGTTCAACCGCTCCAGTTCCGCCGGCGAGGGCTGCACTGGCGACGGAAACCCGCTCGGCCCAAACATCATGAGCACCGGCACCGGTCCCTTGACATCCGCTGGCGTCACCAACGTCATGCGCAGATTTACGCTGATCGCTGGATACGACGAATTGTCCACCCGCCCCACCAGCTCCTTCGCCATCACCGGATGGAATCCGACCATCTCTCTCTCGCTCGCCGTCACTGACCACGTCACCTTCGGCACGGCTTTCGGCATCCGCCCGTAGACGTACTCCTCCAGCCCCTCTACAATCTCCGGCCGCCGCTGTTTCCACCACATTTCCGCCGACGTCACCTTCGTGCCGTTGTTCAGGGTCAGCGCGTCGGGCACATTGGGATACGGATTCGCTTTCGACTCGTCGTAATTCGCGTGGTTCGGCGCTTTCTCGTCCCCGCTCGGCCCCGGCCGCAGCGCCTTGATCCCCAGTTGGTCCATCATGTTCTGGTGATCCTGTTCCGCCGTGAACGTCACCGGCGGCGGCGCGTTCTGCGCCCACACCGGCACAGCGACCATGGCCATCGTTGAAAGCGGCATCAACATCCCCAGCACGCGCGTCGCAATCGTCATGGTGCTATTCTTGCCCCGCAATAAAATGGAATTAGTTCGGCACCCATACTAGTTCATCCGAAATGAACCCAGCAAAAGTCCTCGCCATCGCTCTGCTTCTCGCTGTCTCTTTGGTCCCTGCGCGGGCCGCCGCGCAAGCCCCCGCGACGAACACCCAAAACTGGATCGGCACCTGGGCAGCCTCGCAGCAAATTCCCGAACTGCAAAATTCACTGCCCACTGACGACCTGCGCGACGCGACCCTCCGCCAGATCGTCCGCATCTCCGTGGGCGGCACCACCCTGCGCGTGCATCTTTCCAACGCCTTCGGCACCGACTCGCTGCATTTCACCGCGGTCCATATCGGGCGCCCGCTCTCGCCCGGCTCTGCCGCCATCGACCCAGCATCCGACAAGCCCCTCGCCTTCAGCGGATCGACCGACGTCACCATTCCCGCAGGCGCCGAAACCATCTCCGACCCCATCGACTACCCGGTCCCGCCGCTCTCGAACCTCGCCATCACCTTCCACCTCGACGCGCCACCCACCCCCGAAACCGGCCATCCCGGCTCCCGCTCCACCTCGTACTCCCTGCATGGCGACTTCGTCTCCGCCGCCGACCTTCCCAATGCGAAACACGTCGACCACTGGTACCAACTCTCCGGCATCGACGTCCTCGCCGCGCCCCCCGCAGGCTCCATCGTTGCCCTCGGCGACTCCATTACCGACGGCCACGCCACCATCACCAACGGCAACGACCGCTGGACCGACGTCCTCGCCGAGCGTCTCCAGGCCTCGCCCGCAACGCACAATATCGGAGTCCTCAATCAGGGCATCGGCGGCAACCACCTCCTCACCGACGGCCTTGGCCCCAATGTGCTCGCCCGCTTGGACCGCGACGTGATCGCGCAGCCCGGAGTCCGCTGGCTCATCGTCTTCGAAGCCGTCAACGACCTCGGCGGCCTCACGCGGCTCGGCGCTGTTTCCCCCGCCGAACACGCCGCCTTCGTGGCCCGCATTCTCGCCGCGTATCAACAGATCATCGACCGCGCCCACGCCCACGGCATCGAAATCATCGGCGCCACCATCACGCCCTTCGTCGGCTCCGACTACTACCATCCCGGTCCCCCCACCGAGGCGGACCGCCAAACCATCAACGCCTGGATTCTCGCTCCCGGCCACTTCGACGCCACCCTCGACTTCGACAAAGTCGTTCGCGACCCCGCCCATCCCGATCGCATGCTCCCCGCCGAGGACTGCGGCGACCACCTCCACCCCGGCCCCGCAGGCTATCGCGCGATCGGCGAATCCATCCCCGTCACGCTCTTCACGCATTAAGAGCCATGGATATCGGGACAAAATGTTGATTTTTAATGGTGGCCAGGGACGGGATCGAACCGCCGACGCCGGCCTTTTCAGGGCCGCGCTCTACCACTGAGCTACCTGGCCGCCGGAGGGTTCCAGCACGGAGAGGAGTCATCCGGGGAGCACCAACCGGAACTACTGCGCTCACCCCAACGACCTCAGCAAGTATAACAAACGGACGCGACGCGCCCGACTCACCCATGCAACCCGCGAAGCATCCAACCTTCAGTCACAGATGGAGAATCCACCATGGCCCAATCTCAAACTCAACCCCGCACTCGGCAAACGGGCAACCGCAGCATCCGCGCTGACTCTGACACGTGCGAGGCCAAAATCGACCGCTCCGCTCCCGCCGGCAGCAAAAACTCACTCGGCGCGAAGAGCGACTGCAACGGGCGGCCCACCACAGACGACTCCGTTGTAGAGGCAAAGGACGAGATGGGTCCACTCGAAACGCCGCCGACCGGAAAAAAAGCCGGCGATAATCCCAAATAGCTCCCGATTCGCGCGCAATGCAAAAGGGCGCCGCAATGGCGCCCTCGAATGCCTGTTTTCCTTTTCCTGCTGCTTAGCGGATGAGCGTCAGCACGCCCCGTACCACCGCCACCAGCCCAATCCACAGCACCCCGCTCAGCACCAGCCCCAAAATCGCGCCGCGCGCGGGAGCCATGATGGCCCGCTCCTTTTCCTTATCCTGAGGCGCCACATAATCGGCTTTCGCCTCATGCCAGTTGCCCGCAGTATCGTATCCCGCGCCGTAACGGATCACATCAATGGAGATCAGCATGGTCAGCTCCCGTCCGCCCGCCCAATTCCAGGTCAATGGAAAAATGGTCGCAGAGCCGAGTCCATCCTGCATGTGACATGGATCACCCTGCAACGCCGCATGGCGTCCTGCGGTAACTGGCACCACTGCCAGCGACTCCAGACCCGCGCGCAGGAATTTACCGCTGCGGGCACACAACCCGGCCCTTGCTGGTTTTAGAAGGAAGTTTCGTCGGTTCCGACTCGACTGGTGCGTCCGCTACGCCCGCAGCCGGCTGCGCAGCTCTTCCGGAATCCGATCCTGCAGTACGCGCGCCTGCTCCATCGCCACGCCCGTCAGGTATCCCGGCGCCGGAGTCGCGATCGCCACCAGGATCCACGCCGCCAGCGACGCCAGCAGCCCCAGTATCGCCGCGGCCTGCAGCGTCAACACTACCGCCGTGTGCTCCAGATGCATCACGACTGCGGCGCTCCGCAGCGGTTCCACATGGTGGATCACGGCGAGAGCCAGCAAAAATGCCGCGATGCACAACGTGCTCAGGCTGATCAGAGCAACGTCGATGGTCCGGTGGAGCCTCTGCCGCGACCGGCAGAACGCACACGTCGCCAGATGTTCCTCGTAATCGATGCGCATTTCAGGGGATATCCCCGAAATGTCATAACGCCAGCTCGATAATATGTCCCCGACGACCGAATCGGTGCAGGTGCTCATCGTTTCAGGTCCTCATTTTTCCTCTCACCTCGCCAATGCCCGGCCGACAGCCCTGAGGTGAGATTCCAAGGAAGGGGCGGCTCCCAATGATTATAGACCCCTTTGCTTACAGGACAATAGCGGCCATCGGCCGATCCTGTTCGGCCAGCAGTAAGTGGTTGGCCAGCAAGCTCATCCTGTCCCGCAGGGCCCGCTCCGCGGAGATTCGTGCCAGCTCCGGAAGGTTGTTATTTTCTGAAAGATGCGCGAGCACCACATAAGCGGCCCCGCCATCGTAGCTCCTCGCCAGAAATTCCGCTGCTGCGTCGTTCGACAGGTGACCAACCCGTGACATCACCCGCTGCTTGACCGACCACGGATACGGCCCGTCCCGCAGCATGTCCACGTCGTGGTTCGACTCCAGCATCAGCACGTCCGCCCGCCGCAGGTGCGCATGAACGTTAGATGGCATGTAGCCCAAATCCGTCGCAATAGCGATGCGCACGCCGTCCGCTTCAAACACAAACCCTACCGGATCAGCAGCATCGTGTGGGGTCGTAAACGGTGTCACCGCAATGTCGCCGATCCTGAACCCGCTCCCCGAACGGAAATATTCCACCGCGGGAAGGGAAGTCGGGTCCTTCTCCGGCTCGCTCAGCACCTCTTCCGCCGCCGCTTTCTCTTCGTCATCTGGCTCACTGGCGACATCGGCCGAGCAACGAACGCTTTCCGTCTTCTGATTGCCGTCTTCTGCGCCTGGCGGGGGCTCCTGTCTCCTGTCTCCTGCCTCCTGTGCCGCTGCTGAGCTCTGTGCTCTGAGCTCTGCGCTCTGAACTCTGCGCTGCTCCAGCCACTGGGCATACGTAATCCGCTTCTGCGGGGTCATCCACCGCACCCACGCCCGATGCGTCGGCTCCGTCAGGTACACGGGAATCCCCAGCTTCCGCGCTGTCACCGCCATGCCCTGCACGTGGTCCTGATGTTCGTGGGTGATGAGAATCGCGTCGAGCGCCGAGGGCTCCTCGCCCGCCGCCTTCATCCGCTTCATCAGCTCGCGGCAGGAGAGCCCTGCATCCACCAGAATCCGCGTCGTCGCGCTGGCGACAATGGTGCTGTTGCCCTTCGACCCGCTGGCCAGCACCGTCATCCGCACCATACCTGGAGCATACGCCGGATGCGTGTGGAACGAACGCCGCATTCGCCACTGCCAGGTACCGACGGAACACCAGTCAGTACGTGTAAAACCCCCGTCCCGACTTTCGCCCCAACCATCCCGCATCCACCATCCGCACCAGTAGCGGGCACGGCCGGTACTTCGGATCGCCCAGCCCCTCGTGCAGCACCCGCATGATGTCCAGGCACACATCGAGGCCGATAAAATCCGCCAGCGTCAGTGGCCCCATCGGATGCGCCATCCCCAGCCGGAACACCTCATCCACCGCATCCGCCGTCGCCACGCCCTCCATCACCGCATACATCGCCTCGTTCAGCAGCGGCATCAGCACCCGGTTAGACACGAATCCCGGCGCGTCGTTCACCTCCACCGCGGTCTTGTCCACCTTCTCCGCCAGCGTCGCTACCGTCTCGTAGGTTTCCTGCGACGTTTGCAGCCCGCGGATCACTTCCACCAGTTTCATCACCGGTACGGGGTTGAAGAAGTGCATCCCGATCACCCGATCCGGCCGGCCCGTCACCGCCGCCAGCTTCGTGATCGAGATCGACGACGTGTTCGACGCCAGGATCACCTCCGGCCGCGCAATCCCGTCCAGATCCTGAAAAATTGCGCTCTTGATTTCGAACCGCTCCGTCGCCGCCTCCACCACAAAGTCCGCCTCAGCCAGCGCCTTCCGGTCCAGCGTCCCCTCAATCCGCCGCAGCGCGTCGTCGACATGGTCCAGTGAAATCTTCCCCTTCTCCGCTTCGCGCCCCAGATTCTTCCGGATCGTCTCAAGTCCCCGATCCAGAAACCGCTGTTCCACTTCGCAGAGCAGTACGCGCAAACCGCTCCGCGCAAACACATGAGCAATCCCGTTGCCCATCGTCCCCGCGCCAATCACCCCGACAGCTTTGATCTCGCCCACTCCCGCGTCTCCGTTCGCTCGCTACCCGCTACTGTCTACCGGCTGCACCTGGACCACCAGCGCCGTCACGTTATCTCGTCCCCCTGCCTCGTTGGCCGCATCCACCAGGCTCTGCGCAGCCCGCTCCAGATCGTTGCCCGCCCCGAGAATCCGCCCAATGGCCTCTTCGTTCACCTCGCGGGTTAGCCCATCCGAGCACAGCAGAAACACGTCGCCCTTCTCCACCTCGAGTGCGACCACATCTTCCGTCACGGATTTCTGCGTCCCAATCGCGCGGGTAATCACGCTGCGAAACGGCGACCGATCCGCCTCCTCCTGGGTCATCGTGCCCAGCCGCATCTGCTCATCCACCAGCGAGTGGTCGTGCGTGATTCTCAGCAGCTTTCCCCGGCGCAGACGATAGCAGCGGCTGTCTCCAGCATGCGCAACCAGCGCCGGACTCGCGCCCGCCTCCGCCCCCAGCAGCAGGGCCACCAGCGTGGTCCCCATCCCATACAATCCCGGATCGCTTTCGGCTCGCTCCAGCACCACGCGATTCGCCTCGGCGATCGCCTCGTGCAGCCTCTCACCCTCCGGCATTCCGTCCTCGGCGCTCACTCGCTCCAGCACCGTTTCGACCACCATCCGGCTCGCTACCTCGCCGCCCGCCGCGCCGCCCATGCCGTCGCATACGACATAAATGCCGTGCTCCGGCCGATAGCCAAATGCATCTTCGTTGCTGCTGCGCACCCGCCCGGTGCTCGTCCGAGCCGCCGCCTTTGCCGTCATCATCGCCTGGGTCATTGAACCAGATTCACGATACACGAACCACCCCCTCACCCTTGTCACTCATCCGCGAGCTCCACCCTGTGCCCTGTGTCACCGTACCCCCCACTACTCTCTTCTACAATCACCCTGAGGAACCAGACCATGCCGCGCAAGCCGCTCATCGCCGCCAACTGGAAAATGTACAAAACCCCCGTCCAGGCCCAGGAGTTCATGAAGAACTTCCTGCCCCTGGTCGCCAACCACGACCGCGACGAGGTCGTCGTTTGCCCCTCGTTTACCTCGATCTCTGTGGTCATCGCAGCCGCTACCGGCTCCGGAGTCGCCATCGGCGCGCAAAACATGCACTTTGCCGACGAAGGCGCTTACACCGGTGAGACCTCTCCTTTGATGCTCAAAGC
>JBAVUB010000490.1:0-1820 GCA_049696575.1 Acidobacteriaceae bacterium
GCCGCGGCCCGTGGAACCGCGCGCCATTCCCGCCGCGACACGCGGGCGTCAGCCATGCCCGCGCATTATCCGGAAACAGACTTCAGAACCCGCACGGACCACTAGACCGACAACACCCCGGCAAGCCTGAAACACCTCAAGTACGTGGCGTTGGGCTTTCGGCTGGTGGCGCACCAAGGGCCGTGAACCTTATCAGGTTCGGCACTCAGGCGAAGCCCCAGGAGAGGTCGTCGTCCAAAGGACATACTCTGAGGATTATTCAAAACTGCCAGGTCGGCGTCGCGAATTCGACGTGACATAATCGTTGTAAGACGTACATTCTCCATCGGCGCGCCTAAAAGGCAACGGCTTCTCTGCCCGATAGAAAGGAGGTGCCAACCAAGCCTTCCAAAGACGGAGAAGCCGTTGCGGTACGATCGTATGTCAGGTCTCAGTCCAGAGCAAATCGACGTGCTTATGATGGATATCGAAGAACTGCTGGAAGAACCCTGGGACAAGGGAATCGGCTGCCCGAGAAGCCTTACCCTAAGAGAAGCTATCGTCATCACCTGTGCGTACACGCGGCAGCACATCATCCAGGAAGTTCTGGCGGAAATATTCGACACATCACAGTCGAGCGTCTCGCGGATCATCGCGAAATTCACGCCGCTTATCGACGACGCCACCGCTGGCGACAGGCCGTCCGCGGAAGAGGCCACGGAGGCGACGAAGGGAGCGATCGCGCTGGTAGACGGCACCCTATGGCCGTGCTGGTCCTGGGAAGGCGAACGTGAATTGTGGTCCGGGAAACACAAGACGACAGGTCACGGGTCGCTTATCATCGCGACTCTCACCGGCCGCATAACTTTCGTATCCGAGCCGGTTCCCGGCAATCAGCATGACATGGCAAAGCTTAAAGAGTCGGAATGTGAGAAGATCCTGAAGCAAGCAGGCGGCGTCATTGGCGACAAAGGGTTCATAGGAACCGACTACATCACTACTCCGGTCCGAAAGCCGAAGAAACGTGAACTGTACATACGTGAACGCGAGTACAACAATCAGGTCAGTTCTCTGCGCGCGCCTATAGAGCGCGCCGTCGCCCAGCTGAAGACCTGGAGGATTCTCTTCACCGATTACAGAAGGCCGCTGAAGACCTTCTCGTCGACGTTCCGGGCTGCGATTGGGCTGTACTTCTTTAAAGAGAGTTTTGCATAAGCCTCTATGGCTACCGGAGATGTGCCGCCGTATCACGAGCTACTCTGGCCCGCGCTTCAGCAGTGGCGGAACTGGGTGGATCAGCGTCAATCAGCGAGATCGTGGAAACGGTCATCAAACGTGAGGGCTTCAGCGACGCCCAGCAGGCAGTGCTTCACAACGACGGGCCAGAGACTGAGATCGGGTACCGGCTCGCCTGGGCACGCACTTACCTGAAGGGAATGGGCCTGCTGACCAACAGCTCGCGAGGTGTCTGGGCGCTGACTGATAACGGCACTGCGCTCCTCACAGATCCCTCAGCCACCGATGACCAGCGCAGCGAGCGGATTCTTGAGCTTCGGGCGCGTTACCTGACTAACCTGCGAACAGCGCGCAAGACGAGACTGCCGCAAGATGACGGCGAACCAGACGACGAGCAGCTACCCGCAGAGCGCAGCTGGAAGGAGCAGCTGCTCGAACAGCTCATGAGCATGGCACCCGATGCCTTCGAGCGGCTTGCCAAGCGGCTGCTGCGCGAAGCCGACTTCGACAGCGTGAACGTCACCGGCAAAAGCGGTGACGGCGGTATCGACGGACTGGGCGTTTACAGGCTCGGACTCGTTAGCTTTCCGGTCTTCTTTCAGTGC
>JBAVUB010000491.1:0-19739 GCA_049696575.1 Acidobacteriaceae bacterium
TTGGAAATCCGGCAAAAACCGCCGGATTCCCACTTTCCAACAGCTGCGACGGCGGCGAGATGATTCAACACAAACCGGACATTTCACTTGCTGCTAAAACCGGACATTTTCACTTGCTAACAACAGGCGAGTGAAGTGGCACTCGGCCACCCGAAACTCGCGCAACGGAGCCGGAATGCAACCTGCGGCGCGTTTCTATACATTGATTTCAATCGAGCTGCGCCGAGCCATGATGGGAGGAGCAACAATGATGGAATGCAGATGGCCCCGGATGCTGGTTGCCGGGGTTTTAGCAATGTCTCTCCAGGTCACGCACGAAGTTGCTGCCCAGTCGACGCCCATTGGGCATGGCGCGGCCGGAATTCTGACGGATCCCGTCGGAGAGCGCGTCTTCATTGCCTGCTCTCCCGACAACTATGTCACGGTTCTGGACCTGAAGACTCTCAGCGTCACCGGCCACATCGATGTTGGCGGAGAGCCGGACGGCCTGGCCTGGGCGGTGCGAACGTAGCGCTGTAGCGCCGATCTTTCATCGGAGGTTTCCCCGGAGTGTTCGATGTCACCATCGCGGGAGAGATCAATCTCGATCTCATCCTCTACGGCGTGCCGGAAAATCTCCCCATCGAGCGAGAAATGCTGGCGGGCGCGTTTCAGGCGACGCTCGGCAGTTCGTCGGCGATCGTTGCGCACAACCTGGCCGTGCTGGGCGCAAAGGTGGGATTCATCACCCGCGTGGGGCGGGACGAGTTCGGAGCAGCAGCCCTGGCGCGGCTGCGCGAGAGCGGCGTGGATCTGAGCCGCACCACGACGGACACTGAGCACATGACCGGTGTGACGGTGCTGCTCCAGCATGGAGCAAACCGCAGGATCGTCACGTATCCCGGCACCATGAGCGAGATGACCATCCGCGATCTCGACGTCGCCTGGTTGCGCGCTTCCCGCCATTTTCATCTCTCCTCGCTGTTCCTGCAGCGGGGACTGGCGCCGGATCTGCCCGGGCTGTTCCGGGAACTCAAGGATGCCGGGTTGACTTTGTCGCTGGACACCAACGACGACCCAGCAGACCAATGGGACGGCGTCCTCGATGAGCTTCTCGATCTGGTCGATATTCTCTTGCCGAATGAAGCGGAAGCATGCCGCATTACACGACGCGGGACACTCGATGAAGCCCTGGAAGCGCTCGCCGAACGAGTTCCCTGCGTGGCGGTGAAGTGCGGGCGGCGGGGCTCGATCGTTCAGAAAGGCGGCACGCGCTGGGAGGCCGCTGGCGTCGAGGTGGATGCGGTGGACAGCATCGGCGCAGGGGACAGCTTCAACGCCGGATTTTTGTTTGCATGGCTGCAGGGCCTTGATCCCGAGACCTGCGCGCGGGCCGGCAATATTACCGGGGCGTTGTCGACACTGCGCCCGGGCGGCACCGAGGCTTTTCGCGATCGACAATTAGTTGACAGTTTCCTCGGCGCGCACGGCTTTCCTGCGTCGCGAGGCCATAGGGGCGGATGACTGCAGAAAAAGATAAATTCGTCGCGATGGTGACCGCGAAAGCTGAGATTCGGCTCCCGCTGGGAGAGTTTCAGCCGCGATCGATGATGGTTACGCCCGAGCACACCGTTGAGCGGCCGCGTTTTCCTGTGATCGACTATCACAACCATCTCGATGCCCTCGATCCGGCGGATGTGTTGCGGGTGATGGACGCGTGCGGCGTCGAGCAGATCGTGAACATCACCATGAAAACCGGCGCGGAGGCGATCGAGATTCTGCACAGATTTCATGCCGCCGATCCGAGCCGCTTCCACACCATCGCCTGGATGGACTGGTCAGGAGTGGAGCGCCCCGATTTCGCCAGCCGTACCTGCGACCGGCTGGAGCAACTGGCGGAGCGCGGCATCAGGGGCATCAAGTTCTGGAAGGACCTCGGCCTCAGCGTGCGCGACGGCGACCAACGGCTACTGCGGATCGACGACGAACGCATCGCGCCCATTTTCGACAAGGCGGCGCAGCTAAGGATTCCGGTGATGTTCCACACCGCGGACCCCGACGCGTTCTTTCTGCCCATCGACCGGTTCAACGAACGTTACGAAGAGTTGGCTGCGCACCCGGATTGGAGCTTCCACGGCGCCGAGTACTCGAAAGAGGAATTGCTGGAGCAGCGGGACCGGGTTATCGCGCGTCACCCGTCGACCACGTTCGTGTGTGCCCACGTGGCGGAAAGCAGCGAGAATCTCGCGCGGGTCGCGCAACTTCTCGATAGCTGCCCCAACGTCTATGTAGACATCAGCGCGCGGGCCGCGGAGTTGGGCCGCCAGCCCTACAGCGCGCGCGAGTTCTTCCTGCACTACGCCGACCGCATCGTTTTCGGCGCCGATCTGCTGCCGGAGGAGCGGATGTACCGTCTGTATTTTCGATTTCTCGAAACGGCGGACGAGTATTTCGAATATCCGTCGCACGCCTCGCGGCAGGGCAGGTGGAATATCTACGGCCTGTATCTGCCCGACGAAGTGCTGCGCAGGGTATATCGTGAAAATGCGCTGCGCCTTCTGCATTTGTGATCGAATCGCCCATCGACAAAACTCTGCCGTGACCAGTCCCATTGCCATCTCCGCTCGATCATGCTGAAGCCTGAACCCATCCGGGGGCCTGCGGGAGCAAGCTTCTACAGCCGCTACCTGCTGTTTATTGCCGGCGTCGGCGGCCTGCTTTACGGTGCGGACATCGGCATCATTGCCGCCGCGCTGCTCTATGTGGGCAGGACGATTGAGCTCACGCTCGAACAGACATCGCTGATCGTGGCGGCGGTGCTGGGCGGCAGCATGGTTTCCTCGCTGGCTGCAGGCGTGCTGGCGGACTGGCTCGGCCGCCGCAAAATGATGATCCTCAGCGGGCTCATGTTCATCGTGAGCGTGGCCATCATCGTATTCTCACGCGACTTCACGGCGCTGTTCACGGGGCGGTTGCTGCAGGGCATGAGCGGCGGCGTCATCGCGGTGGTGGTGCCGCTCTATCTGGCCGAATGCCTCAGCGCGGGCCAACGCGGACGCGGCACGGCGATCTTTCAGTTCTTCCTCACCTTCGGCATCGTCCTCGCTGCCCTCATCGGCTACCTTTACACGCGGCAGGCAGAGGCCGCCGTTGCCCTGGCGCACGGCAACGCGATTCTGATCCGAGCCGCGCAAAACCACGCATGGCGCGGTATGTTTCTGGCCGTGATCTATCCGGGCGTGATCTTCTTCGGCGGCTCATTCCTGCTCAGCGAAACGCCGCGCTGGCTGGTGCGCAGAGGAAAGAACGACGAGGCGCTCAAAGCGCTGCGGCGCTCGGTTTCCGAAGACGAAGCGCAACGGGAAATGGCAGAGATGCAGCTTCTCGCGAAGGAGGCACACAGCGGGTCCGCGTCGCGCGAATCCCTCCTCCGACGCAAGTACCTCGTTCCCTTCGTTCTCGCCTGCATTGTGCTCAGCCTCACCCAGACCACGGG
The DNA here is from genome assembly GCA_049696575.1 of Acidobacteriaceae bacterium. Taxonomy (GTDB): domain Bacteria; phylum Acidobacteriota; class Terriglobia; order Terriglobales; family Acidobacteriaceae; genus Palsa-343. The sequence goes on from JBAVUB010000491.1 coordinate 3,476, forward strand.
CATCAACTCCATCCTGAGCTTTCTGGTGGTCATCCTGCGCCAGGCAGGCATGACCGCGCGCCATGCGACCCAGGGCGACGTGCTGGTGAAACTCATCAACTGTGGCGCCACGGTGGTTGCGGTTCTGCTGGTCGATCGCAAGGGGCGCAGATTCCTGCTGCGGATGGGCACTGCCGGCATTGTCATCGCGCTGGCGGTTGCCGGAGCGATTTTCGTTCACGCCGAAGCGGGGCGGCTCGACGTCAAAAGCAGAATCGAGGCCGCCGAAGTGAACAACCGCATCACGCTGCCCCTGGACGCGGCGATGGGCGCAACCAACGGGCGCGTGATGGCCCTGACCGTCGCATACTCCTACGGGCATGGCGAACATATCGCGACGGTCCTCAGCGACGTTGATCACCCAGTGCTGGAGATTGCGCCGGAAGCAGGCGACCGGGAGGCCGCGCTGGTGATTATCCGCGCCCTCTACGGTCCAGTGCCGCCCGAGAAAACCGGTTGGATGGTCGCGGCGTGCCTCGCCCTGTTCATCATGTCGTATGCGGTGGGCCCAGGCGTCGTGGTCTGGCTAACGCTCTCTGAGCTGATGCCGACGCGCATTCGCTCCACCGGGATGGGAATTGCGTTGCTGCTGAACCAGGGAATCTCGACGGCGATCGCGGGGATTTTTTTGCCGGTCGTCGGAAATCACGGGTATGCAAGCATGTTCTTCTTCTGGGCAGCGTGCACCGTCGCCTATTACCTCACCGCCACGTTCTGGCTGCCGGAGACTCGCGGAAAGTCTCTGGAAGAAATTGAAATGTACTTCGACAAAAAGCCCGCGCCACGCGCAATAGGCTAGCCGGATCGCCGAGTCACAGGCTCCCGCGTCCGCCACGGCCGGTTGCAGCAGGCGCATAAATCTTTACATGCGAGACCACGCGGCTAATGGCGCCAGTGCTCGGTGTATCCGGCCTCACACCGTTCTCGATAGCAAGAAAGAGTGCAACAAGCTGCCCGACGATAACATCGACCGGCGGACGCACCTTGTCCGGTAGATCCGGTGGCGCCTGCAGATCGATCACATGCTCGGTCAGGCTCCGGATCCGCGCCGAAGACCGCGCGGCGACGATCAGCAGGTGATCCGTCAGACCCTTGTCCCTGATCTCCTCCAGCACATCGAGCTCGTACAGCAGCCGCGGCTCCTCACCGGATAGGAACCCGCAAACTAGTGTCTGCCTGTTTAGGAACGACATAGGTCCATGACGAAGGCCGAGGAAAGATTCGGCCAGGGTCGCAATCTTACCGGCATTCAGTTCCAGCACTTTCAGCGCCGATTCCTGTGCAGCGGCCTGCAACGCGCCGCTTCCGAGGAAACAAACTTGGCTGAAGCTTTTCTTCGCCAGTACCGCTGCGAGGTTGGCCGCGCCGGGCAGCAGCTCCTTCGCTATAGAAGACAGCTTCTCAACGATAGCTTTGCAAGTGGAGCTCTGATTGAAGTAAGCCAGATACTGACCGGCGATCAGCATGTTCGTCAACGAGCTGGTCATAGCCAGGCCGCGGTCGTTGACCGCATCCTCGAGAATGATGGGAACCACGCCAGGGAGATTGCCCATGGCGCCGGCCGCGTTACAGGTAATCACGATGTGGCGGACCTGCTCGGGATATCGTTGCTGCGCTAACTGCAACAGAGCAACCCCCTCGGAGCTGTCCCCGGATCGCGAAAAGGATACGAGAAGGCACACCGCTCCCGGCACTATGAAATCGTCGAGGTTGGTCAGCAACTCTGTGCTGGGAACACTCCTGACCGTGCACCCCCACTGCTGCTGCAGCAGCCCGGCGAGCGCTCTCCCGATGTAATCGGAGCTGCCCGCGCCGGCCAGAATCACTTGGGAAACGCCCGATGCAGGAGGAAGACCGAACTCCGCGCAGCCGCTCGCAATCGCAGAGCGGACTGACTGAAGGCACTCAAAGGTTCTCAGCCACGTTTCCGGCTGCTGATGAATCTCCCGCGGCGTGTCGGCCAGCCCCCGCGCCCTGCGCGCCTGCTCCGGCAATGCGACGAGCTGCGTCAGTGCGTCCAGGGTTGCCTCCGGAGTGGCATTCGAGCCATTTTACGGCGTCGGCCCGCAACTCCAGGGTTATGCCGCGTCGGAAAGCGCGGCCTTTTCCTTTTCCGCCGTCCGCGTCCGCGTCCGCGTCCGCGTCCGCAAATGATAAAACCCCACCGCGATCAGGTTGCTTACTACGAGAGTGCTGAGAATCTTGATGGCGTAGACCCGCGCGTTCACGACATTCACAAACGGATACGCGGAAATCAGCAGGCTGAATAATGTCGAAAGAAACCCCGCGACCGACGTCCATTTGAGCCACCTCGGCAACGACCGGCGCAGAGCCGCTGCTCCGAACAGCGGCACCGCGAACATGGCGAGATACGCAACCTCATAGTGCGTCAAACTTGCGTTCGTCAGGAGCTGATAGGCCTCCTGCGCATGAACGCCGGTGCTGGCGAGGATGACCAGCGCGAAGACCAGCGCCGCAACGCAGGCAATCGAGTTGGTCGGCGTGCGTCGGCGCGGATGAAGGCGCGTGAACCACTCCGGCACAAGATGGTTCCAGCCGGCCGCCATCGGCAGCCGCGTAACTCCCGTGAACAGATAGCTGGTAGCGCCCAGCAGCCGAAGCTGCAGCAGAAAGATCGCGGCGATGGCAGCGACGTTCCCCAGCCCCGTAGCTCCGAGCGTCAGGCGCATCACCTGCGGGATCGGCGCGATAAAGTCGATGCGAGCCCGCGGCACCAGCGCCACAATCGACGCCGTGCCCAGGATAAACATCGCGCAGATCACCGGCGACGAGACGATGACCGACTGGCCGATAGAGCGCGCGGGGTCGCGGCTTTCTCCCGCCAGAATCGCGATGTACTCCAAACCGCACAGCGCGCCGAAAAGCATCTGCCCGAACAGCGCCAGGCTGCGCATGTTGATCTGCGGCGCGGCCACTGAGAACGGCGTGTAGCGCAGCGGCGCATGGTGCGCCCAGGCCCACAGCGGAAGCAGGATGAGCGCCGCAAACACAATCAGCATCGCAATGCCGCCAATGTTGTGGATCCACTTGCCGAGTTCCAGCCCGCGCAACGCGGCGAAGGTGATGGCCGCGATCAGCACCGTGACAATCCCCAGCGCGGCGAGCCGATTCTCCGGAAGCCACGCCGCCGCCGGTCCGATCAGGTACGACAACTCCGTGGGAATCGCGTACAGGATCGTCGCCGTAACCGCGATGCCATAGACCCACAGATTCCACGCCGTGAGGAAACCACCCAGATCGCCGAACGCTTCCCGCGCCCAGACGTAAAGACCGCCTTCCAGGGGCATGCGCCGGTTCAGGCAGATCACCGACGCCGCCATCGGCACATAGAACAACAGCATCGCGGCGACCCAGGTCAGCGATTGCGCGGGACCCAGCCCGCCCGCGACCCCGACCCACGAGCTGCCCACCACGCACAGGATCTGCGCAAGCACCAGGTCGCGAAGGCCGAGAGGTCGGTGCAGACGGTGCTCGGCGGAATCCTGGTGGGGCATGGTTCAGCAATAGTGGCACATCTTCGGAATCTGCAGAAGCGCGATCCGGCGAATTCCCCCCACTCGCCATGAATGCGGGTTGACTGCCGCGAAACCCTGGGCTATCGTACGTCCCTTAAATGACAAAACAATTTGCCGGTGAGCTCATCTCCGAAGCCGTCGCTCTGGTCATCATCATTGCCTTCGGCGATTCCGTGGCCGCCATGGTTTCGCTCTACGATCCCAGCCCCTATCAGCACGCCTACTGGGGCGTCTGCATCGCGTGGGGTTTGGCCGTCACAATCGCCATTTACACCACCGGCTCCGTCAGCGGATGCCACGCCAATCCGGCCGTCACCCTCGCCCTCGCCCTCTATCGCAAATTCTCCTGGAAGAAAGTTCTCCCCTACTGCATCGCCCAAACCATCGGCGCATTCGTCGGCGCATGCATCGTCTGCTTGCTCTTCGCCCCCGTCATCGATCGCTTCAACCTCGCCAATCACCTCACCCGCGCAGGCGGCGGCGCGGCCGGTGTCCTCTTCACGCATCCTGCCGTCGGCATCACCACAATGCATGCCTTCGGCGATGAAATCATCCTCACCGCCTTTCTTGTCTTCGGAATCTTCGCCATCACCGAGCAATACAACGAAATGGCCCCCGGCGCGAACTCCGGCGCCCTCATTATCGGCTTTCTCGTCGCCGTCATCGGCGCCTCCATGGGCTATCTCGAATCCTGGGCAATCAACCCCGCCCGCGATTTCGGCCCGCGCCTCTTCGCCTTCGTCGCCGGCTGGGGCAGCTCCGCTTTCCCCTCGCCAGGAAGCTACTGGTGGGTCCCCATCGCCGGTCCCCTTCTCGGCGGAGCCGTGGGCGGCGCAGCCTACCAGCTCCTCATCCATCCCTTCCTGCCCGCGCGCAAACGTGCAATGTCCGCGCCCGCCAGCTAAACCTCTCGACGACCCGCCGCCCCGTTATCTCTTGAGTAACCACCAGCCGCCCCTCCGCGAGTCCCAATCGGGTGACCAACGGCGGTTACGGAAATTAATCCACACTTCACTCCGCGATGGTTATGATTTTTACCTAACGCCAGCCAATGGATCGCTGTCAGAGCTGCTCATTTCCCCATGAGCGATTCCTCTCCTTCTGTGGCTCTGAAAAAAGTTCGAGTGGCCCGGGCCAATCTGCATCGCGAGCTCCCCCTCAGGAGCTCCGGAGGACACATCATGACCGTCGCAAGGCCGAAGCAGTTCCTGCTCTTCGCCGCCCTTCTCACCTCAGCCCTGCTCGCTCTTCCTGGTCGCAGCGCCTCCGCCCAGCAGATCTCGTATTTCACCTTCGACACGCCAGCCACCACTCCCAGCCAGTACTCCTACAGCTGCGCCGTCACGGATACCAGCGGCCCCGCATCGCCGCCGCCGCTCTTCTGCCTCAACAACAATCAGCCCACCAATAACAGCCTGTTTCCTCCCAACTTCATCGAGGATCCCTCCATCTCCGACCCCAACTACTCAGGCGGCCAATGGGTCACGCAGATGACCAACGCCACGGGTGGCCAGGCGGCCAGCATGTGGTTCTCTGTGCCGCAATCGGTCGCCAATGGATTCAACGTCTGGTTTCAGTTCAAATTCACGCCCAGCTCAGGGAGCGGCAATACCGCCGACGGTCTCGCCTTTGTCATTCAGAACTCCTTCGGCGGCGGTACCGTCCCCACCCCAAACCCCAATAACGACAATCCGCCTCCCGGACCAACGTGTGCTGAGACCGGCAGCGGCTGGACCGCTCTGGGCAGCGGCGGCGGATGCATGGGCTACGGCGGCATCGATAACAGCGTCGCTCTCGAATTCGATACCTATAACAACTTTTGGGATCCGACGGATATACCGGGCTCCGGCAACGATAACCACATCGCCCTGCAAAGCTGCGGCCTCAGTGAAGGTTATCCGTTAGGCAATTCGCCGGTGCATTCCAACATCGCTGGCTATACCAGCTGCCTGCTCACCCTCGGAACCACCTCTACGCTGATTTCCAATCCCAGCACCTCCTCCGTTGCTGGCCACAGCAAAGCCGTTACCCTGGCCGACGGCAACCTCCATCAGGTGGTGATCGTCTACAACGGTCCCCTCGACACGCCTGCGAACTATCTCTCCGTCTACCTCGATCCAGCGTTCAACCCCGGCACCTTGACCCCGGTTCCAGGCTCTCAGGCACTCTTCGAGGGTCCCTTCGACATCACCCAATACATCAGTCTGATTTCCGATTCCGGTTACGCCCCCGCTTACGTCGGTTTCACCTCTGGCACTGGCGCGGCCTTCGAGCAACACGAGGTCACCGGCTGGACCTTCACTCCCCACACCCAGGTCCAGCAAACCCAACCCATCGGTACCAGCCCCACTAACCCCACCACCACCACCTTCAACTTCGGCACGCACAACTACTCCGTTACCTACCCGCCCAATACTGTTCCCGCTGGCACCTCGATGACCGTCATCGCGACTCCTGTTCCACAGCTGACCTTCGACGCACTGATCGCCACTACCCCGTTTGCTGGCGCGAAGTGCCAGGGCTATGACGACACCGGCACCGACGCCGCGGGCAACGAAAACTGCATCGCCTACAACGTCTCCTGCACCGACGCGAGCAGCAACCCCATCGCCTGCCCTGCGCCCAGCGGAACTCCGCCGGATTGCTCTGCAGACCCCACGAATCCCGCCTGCCTCACGCTGAACACCGCCTACAACAACTCCACTGAGCCCACGACGCCTGGATTCCTGCAAGGCGACCCGTTCTACGCCCCCGTCAGCCAGATCAACAGCAGCGGCACCTCTGGCAGCATCTACTGTCTGGGCGAATGCGCCGTCGTCACCGGCCAAGTTGTCAACATCGCGAACCCTGACGCGACCCTCGTCGGCCAAGTCACCGTCACCACCGTCGACTCCACCTACCAGTTCGAATTCACCAGCACCACTCCGATTCCCAGCGATAACGGAAACGTGTATCTCACCTCTGTCCACGTCCAGAACATCTTTACCGGCTATTCCAGCGGCTCCATGGATGGCTCGACCACCGGCAAGACCACCAGCTTCTCCGACTTCATCGCGACCTCGATCACCCCCGCGTTCATCGGAACCCAAACGCAGCTCGCCGCCACCAACAACCCTGCCACCGTGAATCAATCCGGTCTGCTTACCGCGACCATCTCGGTGCTGAACCCGCTTCTCATCCCCGCAACCGGCGCAGGCAGCGTGGCTGGCGGCACCGTCACCTTCAGTGCCGGATTGACCACCATCTGCTCCAGCGTCTCTCTTACCCCAACCAACGCCTCCACGTACACAGCGACGTGCAGCTACACACCCAGCACCACGCCTTCGGTTTCGCTCAGCGCCACGTATACCGGCGATCCTTACTACCAGACCAGCTCCAACACCCTGAATCTGCCCGTCAATCCAGCCACATATCTTCTCAACGTGACTGCGGGAACAGGCGGCATCGTCACCGCGAACAACGGCCAGCAACCGGCGCAGAGCATCCAGCCCATTACTGCGACCCCCAACACCGGCTACTACTTCAGCGGCTGGACCGGCAGCGCCGACATCGCGAATCCTGCCCTTGCCAGCACCACCGTGACCATGAATGGCGCCGAGAACATCGTGGCCAATTTCACAGCCAAAACCACGCCCACCATCACCTGGACCCCTGCCTCGATTGAGCTCGGCTATCCGCTCACGTCCGCGCAGCTCAACGCTACAGCCAATGTTGCGGGAACCTCCTTCGTCTACTCGCCGCTTTCCGGCACCATCATCACCAGCCCCACTAATCAGACGCTTTCGGTGACCTTCACGCCCAGCGATACGACCCACTACAACTCCGCAAGCAAGACCGTGCCGCTCACCGTCACCTCAGGTCCCCTGGTCACGATCTCGCCCACCAACATCTCGTTCGGCACCAATATCTACCAAGGCTCCATCCTCGCCAAAACCGTTACCATCAGCAACACCGGCAACGCCACACTGACCTTTAGCGGCGATCCTCTCATCGCCATCCTGTCAGGCGGCAACTCGAACGAGTTTGCTACCGTCAACCTCTGTCCCAAAACCCTGGCTGCCGGCAAAAGCTGCACCATGGTCGTCGGCTTCGTCGCTGGGCCGTTCTACACTCCGCAGACGGCCATGCTCAAAATCACCGACAACGCCTATAGCAGTCCACAGATCGTAAACCTCAGCGCGACGGTTATCGATCCCGTTGCTTCGTTCAGCGTGAACAGCCCTCTCAACTTCGGCACGGTGAAGGCGAAAAGCGGCGTCGCCTCCAAACCCATCACCATCACCAGCGTTGGTGGAACCGCTCTCTCCATCACGAAGGTCGCCATAGCAGGCGCAGATTCAGGCGACTACTCTGAAACCGATTCCTGCACGGGCAAAACTCTCAACCCGAAAGCCACCTGCTCCATCACCGTTACTTTCAAACCCACGGCGAAAGGCTCGCGAACCGCAACCCTGGTCGTGACGGACAACGCCCAAAACAGCCCGCAGTCGATCTCGCTGTCAGGCACAGGAAACTGACCAGTCTGGAAACCCCTTACCCTTCGCCGACTTTCATGTGTTTGATTCGCATGGACTTATCGAAGGCCTCAATTGCTATAACTATGAAAGTAAGTCACTTGCTTCACGCGCACGCATGCATCAAGGCACGCGTCATTGATACAAGTGACGCTCGCGAAGGGGCTTCATGATTCAAAACAAGTCAGTTCGGTGACGAGCGCGAGTTGATGCAATAACGAGTGCGAAGCACCGGCTCTGCGCTCCGAGCGAGGCGGAGTTTCGACGGCGATTGGAGATGGTTCGCCCACATCCATTCAGGCTGTCGACGGCAACGATAAAACGCGCCGCGGCTGGCCCTTCTAATGACCCGCAAGAGCCTTCTGCGCGTCGGAATAGATGCTCTTCAAGTCCGCGCGATCCAGCACCTTCGAAGAACCGTCCTCTTTGCTGACGCTGTCGAGAATGCTGACCGCCTGGCGGTAATGGAGGGCAGCCTCGCTGCCTTTCCCGCTCTTCGCCTCGAGCACGCCCTCGAGATATTCCGTCTTCGCCTGAAGAACCCGCAGTCCCAGGTTCTCCGCTCGAGCCGAAGTCAGACCCAGTTCCTGGGCCGCGCCGCTGTTGTTCTTCGTCGCAATCTCTGCCTGTGCCAGATAAACAGAGCACTCCACCGAAAGCGCCTTCAGTCCCGCCGCGCCTGCGTCCTGGACCAGCTTCCTGAATTCCGGGATCGCTGCGTTCGCGTGGCCGAGCGCCAAATCAGCCCTGGCGCGATTCGCACGGAGGAGCACCGTCGTCTCTTTATCCGGCGTTTTCGAGGCGATCTTCAGCGCTGCATCATATTGCTGCCTGGCATTCGTGTAATCGCCCTGGTAAAAATACGAGTCGCCGATCCAGTTCGTCGCCATCGCGGCCCATGTGTCGTTGTTGATCTGATGAGCGACCTTCAATGCCTCATCCAGGCTTGCCCGCCCTTCCTGGCCGCGCCCCACCTGCGCCAGCAGATCGCCCCAGCCGCCAACCGACTCCACCGTCACCCACGTCACTTCCTTTGTCTGGCGGACAATCCCGACTGCGTTCTTCATGGAATTCAGAGCCGCCCCATAGCGTCCCTGCGCGGCGAAGATTTTGGCCAGTCCATCCGATTCGATTTCCTCGCCCCGCGGATTGTTGGCGCCTCGATACAACTCAATCGCCTTCAGGTAATCCGTAATCGCCACATCGAATTGCCCCAGCCTGGTGTTCACCTCCGCTAAATCGTGCAGCGAATCCGCTACATCCGCCGGATCGTTCAGCTTCTGCCGCAATTCGTACGCCTGCTGGAGATACGTCAGGGAATCCTGATACTTCCCCTGGTCCATTTTGATCGACCCGATGTTATGCAGGCACAGCGCCTGCCGGTCCTCATCTTTCAGCTGGCGTTCGATCTCGAGCGCCTCGGTAAAGTTCTCCAGCGCCTCATCCGGCTTCGCATGATCGTGATAGAAGCTGCCCATATCGATGAGCGAACTGCCGATGCCCGCCTGATCGCCGATTTCGCGTCGCAGCGCCAGCGCCTGCTTATACGTGGCCAGAGAGTCTGCCGGCTTGCCCTGCCGGTCCTGGAGGTCGGCGATCTGATTCAGGCTGGCCGCCGCACCCCCCTTATCCCCGATCTTCTGCTTGATCGCCAGCGAATCCTGGTAATTGCGCAAAGCATCGTCGGGCCGGTTCAGCCGGCCATAGGCAATCCCGGTCGCCTGCAGGATCGCCGCCTTCTCTTCCTGGTTGTCCAGTTCCGTCGCCAGCGGAAGCGCGCGGCCCAGGTAATCGAGCCCTCCGTTCGGATCGCCGCTCTTGATGGCCACCCGGCCGCTGGCCAGCAGCGCCGCAACATTCTTCGGATCGTTGGCCAGCACCGCCGCCAGCCTTTGCTTCGCTGCCGCAAAATCGTTGTTCTGCTCGTACAGCCGCGCCAGAGCAAACTGCACTTCCGAGTCCGAAGGATTCGCTGCTGCCAGCTGTTGGTACGCGTTAATCGCCTTCTGTGTGTCGTTGTTGATCTCCGCGTTGCTCGCCTCGATCCGGTAACGCTCCTGCGCCGGCAGACTTTCGCCCAGCTCCATCGCCCTGCGCGAAGCCGACTGCGCCAGGTCATCCTGTCTCAGATTCGAGTAGGTTTCCGCCAGCCGTGCATAGGCCAGCGCAAAATTCGAATCCGTCGTGGTCGCCGCCCGGAAGTCCTCCAGCGCCTTGATATTGTCGCCCGACTTCTCCAGCGCCACGCCGTCTTCGTACGACTTCAGCGCTTCCACCGAGGTCGTCGACGGACGCACCGCATGCGCCTTCAGATCGTTCACCACCTTTGGATCCGTCGTCAGCTTCTCGCGCAGTTGGCCTGCCAGCTTGTCCACCGACGTCAGCAGGTCCTTCTCGTCCGGAACATCCGTCGTCACCACCGTGCGCGTATCGTGCGCCAGGTCCATCACCGTCGTCGAGATCCGAATCTCGCTTCCGGCGCGGATGAACTGGCCAAAGATCACCGTTTGCGCATTCGTGAACTCGGCCGCCCTCTTCAGCGTCGCGGCATCCATCTGCGAGTTGGCGGAAACGTGCAGATCGCCCAGCACCTGCTGGAGGCGATCGGCGGAAACCATGCGCACCTGCGACGAGGCGCCAATGTCACTGCTCAGCATGTCCTCGAGGCTCGCGCCCAGCCAGTTCAGAGTCGTATCTCCTGAAGCGTTGTAGAACGGCATAATGGCCAGCGAAATCGTCGGCGCGCTGGCCACCGCCGGCGCGGAATGCGATGCAGAGAAATGCCGCACTGTCAGCGAAATCCCGGCCGCCAACGCGATCAGCAGTGCGCCTCCACCCACCGCCAGCAGCCAACGGCCGCTCATGCCGGTCGAAGGCACGTCCGCCGGGAAATGCAGGCTGGCCGCCGCCGTCTTGCCGCGCCAGGTCTCCAGATCTTTCAGAACCTCGCCGACATTCCTGTACCGCTGCTCGACCTCGCCCTCCAGGCACTTGCCGATGATGTCGCTCAGCGCTCCCGGAATGTTCGGGTCCAGCTGCACGCACGGTACCGCGCGCTCCCGCGTCCGCTTCAGCAGGCTGGCAATCGCGCTTTCCGCCCGGAACGGCATATTGCCGGTCAGCATTTCGTAGCCCATCAGCCCCAGCGCAAAAATGTCCGACCGTTCGTCCAGATCTTTCCCCAGCGCCTGTTCCGGAGACATATATTCCATCGTCCCCACCAGCGCGCCGGACTGCGTCATGCCGTCGCCTTCAATCGTCCGCGCCAGCCCAAAATCCATCACCACCACCCGGCCCGCAGCTTCCCGCATCACGTTCTGCGGTTTCAGGTCGCGGTGCAGAATGCCCACGCCGTGCGCGGCCTCCAGGGCGAAACAAATCTGCTGCAGAATATCCACCGCCTCGTCCGACGGCAGCTTGCCCCGTTCTTCCAGAATCGAGCGCAGATCGCGTCCCGCCACCAGCTCCATGGTCACGAAACGCATCCCTGAGTCTTCCGCCAGATCGTACATGCGGACGACATTCCGGTGCGTCACCTGGTGCGAAAGCCGCAGCTCCTGCTTGAACCGGTCGACGATCGCCGGATTGCGCGCCAGCTCCGGCCGGATCACCTTCAACGCCACCAGCCGGTCCAGCTCCCGATCCTGCGCCTTATAGACCGAGCCCATTCCGCCCGTGCCCAGCACGCTGAGAATCTCGTACCGCGCCGCAAGCACCGTTCCCGGTTCCAGCTCCGATTCGCTCCCGCTGCCCCCTCCAGGGGCTCGGCCGCCAGGCCGGCTCGCTGAAACCGGCGCGGCGCTCTCCCCCACTACAGTCGGAGCATCCGAGCGCGACGGTGGAACCAGCGTCTCTTCCGGACGCGGATTCTCGCTCGAACTGCTCACCGCGGCGGCAGTGCCAAATTGCGTCGCCATTTCACTGGCCGGTTGTTTGGGACTCTCTGCCATGCCAATACGATCCTGAACAAGCCAAACCGTGCGCGCCGAGTGCGGTGCATGGGGATTGAGCTGGGGAGCCCCGGAGGCTTTGTGCACAAGAATATAACGTCCCCTCCGCGCTGTCCCGCAAATTTCGTCAGCGCCGATGGCCGCAGATTCCCAGGGCAGCGAACTATTTTGAGTCATCAACCGAAAGTGCAGTTGCGATGCCGGATTTTGAGTAGTATGTTGGCAGAAACTGCTGGCAGGCAGAGGGCGTGGGGTGGCTTTGTACCGGTTTTCCCGGCAACAAACTCCCGAACGCTCCACAGGCAGTTCATCTGAGGAATCGCTCTTTCCGGGGTGCGTTCCTGAACTTTGAAACGATTCCGTCGGTCTGGCTACCACTCCTGTAACTCGCCAAAACGATCCTCGATAGAGTCATGTCCGAAGCCGAAATGAGCGGTTGTCTGACCGGGTATTATCGCTGCCCGGAGAAATATGTGCGCCTCGCCCTGCGTGAGCGCGGCCCCACGGCCACCGGCTATTTCCTCTTCGGCCAGGACACTACCTGCTACGGCAATCTGAGCGGAAGCAAGCCGGCCCACGCGCCTGAAGAGCCTCTTCACGACATCAGCGGCCAGGTGGAAACCGAGAACGGCACGGTCTACCTGCCCTTCGATCCGGGCGAGGTTATCGCCAATCTCTATCGCGAAATCTATGTCGAGGACTGGCGCTCCGGCTCCTCCTCGGCCGTCGCGAAGCTGTATTACTTCCTGCGCCCGGTCCTCCCCGTGGGTCTGCGCAAACACCTGCAGAAATTCCACCTGCGCAACTGGGACAAACATCCCTTCCCACGCTGGCCGGTCGATTGCTCCGTCGATAACCTGCTGGAAAAGCTCCTGCTTCTCTCGCTCCGCGAATCGGGCGAGCGCCGCATTCCCTTTATCTGGTTCTGGCCCGAGGGAAAATCCTCCTGCGCCCTCATGACCCACGACATCGAGACCAAAACCGGCCGTGATTTCTGCTCCACTCTCATGGACATCGACGAATCACGCGGAATCAAAGCCTCCATGCAGGTCATTCCCGAAGAACGCTACTCCGTCACTCCCGAATTCCTTCAGTCCCTCCGCTCCCGCGGTTTCGAAATCGTCGTCCACGATCTCAACCACGACGGCCACCTCTACGAAAATCGCGAGCAGTTCCTCGATCGCGCCCGGAAAATCAACGCCTACGGCCGACAGTACGGCTCTGATGGCTTCCGCGCCGCCGTCCTCTATCGCAAACAGCTCTGGTACGACGCCCTCAAGTGCTCCTTCGACATGTCCGTCCCCAACGTCGCCCACCTCGATCCCCAGCACGGCGGCTGTTGCACCGTCATGCCCTATTTCATCGGCGATATTGTCGAGCTCCCTGTAACGACCATCCAGGACTACACACTATTCCACATCCTTAACGACTACTCCATCGACATATGGAAGCGTCAAACCTCCATCATCGTCGCCAAACATGGCCTCATGAGCTTCATCATTCATCCCGACTACGTTCTGGACGATCGCCAGCGCGCCGTCTTCGAAGCGCTCCTCGACCACATCGCCCAGCTCCGTCGCGACCACAATGTCTGGATCACGACCCCTGGCGAAGTCAACCGCTGGTGGCGCCAGCGCGCCCAACTCCAGCTCGTCGAGAAAAACGGCGCCTGGCAAATGGAAGGACCCGGCAGCGACCGTGCCCGCCTGGCCTGGGCCAGCGAAGTCGACGGCCGGCTTTCTCTTTCCCTCGATCCCCCATCGGTCACCACTTCTCGCGCACCGGTGGAAACTCAATCACCCAAAACTGGTATGTCTCCCTCGCCGGAGGCTCAATAATCTGGTGTCCGGCGCTGCATGCTCCCCCGGGCAAGGCGCTTAGCTTTTGCACAGAAATTTCATTCAGAAGTCCAGACAGGCAGTTTTTTTTCAGGGCTCGACCCTGATATTTAGAAGATCGGATTTCGTTCCGATGCGGCCGCTCCCCCAAAATCTATTCGCCCGGCCACGAAATATGGAGAAGTTGTGAAAGGTAACTCGGTTGATTGCGATGTCGCGATAGTCGGTGCTGGCCCCTACGGCCTCTCTGCTGCCGCCCACCTCCACGCCCTCGGTCTCGATACCCGCGTTTTCGGTGAGCCCATGCAGTTCTGGAATACCGGCATGCCCCCGGGCATGCTCCTCCGCTCGCCCCGCCCAGCTTCCACCATCTCCGATCCCGGCGACAAGTTCACCCTCGAAGCCTGGGAGGAAGCCACCGGCACCAAGCCTGTCAAGCGCATCCCCGGCAAATCCTTCGTCACCTACGGCAGGTGGTTCCAGAAGCAGATGGGCGCCCCACACGACCCCCGCCACGTCACCAATCTGCGCCGCGAAGGCTCCCTCTTCAAGCTCACCCTCGAAGACGGTTCCGTTGTCACCAGTAACCGCGCCATCGTCGCCGCAGGCATCGGCCCCTTCAGCAAAGTTCCCCAGGTCTTCTCCGAACTCTGCCCCTGCCGCGCCTCCCACTGCTACGATGGCAAGAAGTTTGCCGAGATGGGCAAGCGCGTTGCTGTCATCGGTGCCGGCCAAAGCGCCCTCGAATGCGGCGCCCTTCTCCACGAAGCCGGCGTCGACGTCGAAATCATCGCCCGCATTCCCGTCCTGCGCTGGATCGGCATGCATCCCCGCCTCCACAACCTCGGCTTCATCTCCAAATCCCTCTACTCCAAACACGACATCGGCCCCATCGGTATCAGCCGCCTCGTCGCCTATCCGGGCCTCCTCTACCACTTCCCCATGGGCACCCTGGATAAGCTCCGTACCCGCGCCGTCCGCTCCGCCGGCGCTCCCTGGCTCGTCGATCGCCTCAAGGAAGTCAAAATCACGACCGGACGCAGCGTCGCCTCCGCCAAAGAAATCGGCAGCGAAGTCGAGCTCAAACTCGACGACGGCTCCGCCCGCCGCGTGGACCACGTCCTCTGCGGCACCGGCTATCGCGTCGACCTCGCCCGTTACGAATTCCTCGATC
The DNA here is from genome assembly GCA_049696575.1 of Acidobacteriaceae bacterium. Lineage (GTDB taxonomy): Bacteria > Acidobacteriota > Terriglobia > Terriglobales > Acidobacteriaceae > Palsa-343. The sequence continues at coordinate 18,527 of JBAVUB010000491.1, forward strand.
CCACGCTGCGCGACGAAATTCGCCAGCTCGACGGCTACCCCGACGTGACCGCCGGTTTCTGCACCTCGGTTCCCGGACTCCATTTCACCGGCGCTCCTGCCGCCCGCAAATTCGGCCCCCTCTTTTACTTCGTTACCGGAACCGAGTGGGCTTCCACAGAACTGGCCAACTGGTTCCGCCGTCACCGCAACTGAAACGGAGTCGCTGCTTCCCATGGGCACTGTGGTTCAATCGGAAGAAATGGTGAGCCCTACGACCGACGGCGCAACCGCAACAGCCGTCACCGGTGCGCTCGTCGTGGGCGGCGACCACCCCGGCCTCGGTATTGTCCGCAGCCTCGGCCGCCACGGCATTCCCGTCGTTGTCGTCGACGACCAACCCTGCATCTCCCGCCTCTCCCGCTATGCCACCCGCGTCGTCACCGTCGAAGACATCCTCGACGAGCGCAAGACCGTCGACGCTGTCCTCGAAGTCGGCCACCGCTTCAATCTTCGCAACTGGGTCCTCATCCCCACCCGCGACGAAACTGTTGCCGCCTTTTCCCGCCATCGCTCCGAGCTCGTTGACTTCTTCCGCGTCACCACCGGCGAGTGGGACAGCATAGAGTGGGCCTGGGATAAAGCCAAGACCTACCAGCTCGCTGAAACCCTCGGCATTCCCTGCCCCAAAACCTTCGTCCCGAAAGATGCGAGCGAGTTGCCTTCGCTCTACTCGCGTTTGCCTCTCGCGATCAAACCCGCGGTGAAGGAAAACTTCTTCTACGCCACCGGCGCCAAAGCCTGGCGCGCCGATACCCCCGAGCAGCTCAACGAGCTCTACGCGAAGGCCGCAAAGCAAATTCGCGCCGAAGAAATTCTCATCCAGGAAATCATTCCCGGCGACGGGCTCCAGCAATATTCCTGGTGCGCCTTCGCCCGCAACGGCCGACCCCACAGCACCCTCTCCGCCCGCCGCATGCGCCAGCATCCCCGCGAATTCGGCCGCGCCGCCACCTACGTCGAAACCATCGACGCCCCGGACATCGACGACTACTCCGAGCGCTTCATCAAAGCCCTCAACTACCACGGCCTCGTCGAAATCGAATACAAGCGCGACACCCGCGACGGCCAGTACAAATTGCTCGACGTCAACGCCCGCGCCTGGGGCTTCCACGCCCTCGGCCGCGCCGCCGGCGTCGACTTCGCCTGGCTCCTCTACGCCGACCGCATGGGCC
>JBAVUB010000492.1:0-2445 GCA_049696575.1 Acidobacteriaceae bacterium
GGATAGGGTGCGCGGTGGATGCGATGACCATTGCAACGTTGCGCGCAACACGATCGTGAAATCGACCGATGAGAGCAGGGCCCACCCGCGCACATCGACGGCGGCATCGGTCGCCGGCCGTGAGGGCCTGTCCCCGGCGTTTCAGGAGTCCGATTGTCAATATCGGCTGCTCTTTGAGAGCAATCCTATCCCGATGTGGGTTTTTGATCGCCAGACTCTCCATTTCCTTGCCGTGAACCCGGCGGCCATGCGGCAGTATGGGTACAGCGAAGCGCAATTCCTGAGGATGACGATCGCCGATATCCGGCCGGCCGAAACCGTGCCGGACCTGATGCTGGATGTGGCGCGACGACGGCCCGGATTGCAGGAACCTGAGCTCTGGAAACATTGCCGGAAAGACGGCACCATTATCGATGTCGAAGTCGTGTGTCACGACCTGGAGTTTCAACAATCCAAAGCGATGCTGGTGGCCGCCTACGATGTGACCGCGCGTGAGCGGGCCCAGGAGGCAGCGCGGCAGGCGGAGGAAAAATACCGCGCGATTTTCGACTACGCCGTTGTGGGAATCTTCCAGCACACTCCGGACGGCCGGCCCGTAAACGTCAACCAGGCCTTCGCGCAGATGCACGGCTACGATTCGCCGGAGGCGCTGCTGGCCGAGGTGACCAACGCGGCGACGCAGCTGTTTGTCGAACCGCAGCGCATGCTGGAAGCGGCCGAAGCGGCCGCTACCCAGGGAATCGTGCGCGGAGCGGAAGTGGAACTCTATCGAAAGGATCGCAGCCGGTTCTGGGTGATGGTGAATCTGCGCGCCGTGCGCGATCCAGCGGGAAAGATCGTGCTGTTTGAGGGAACCGCGGAGGACATCACCAACCGGAAGGCAGCCGAGGCGCAGGTCAACTTCCTCGCTTATCACGACGCTCTGACCGGTCTGCCCAACCGGGCGCTCTTCATGGATCGACTGGAGTGTGCGCTGGCCGGAGCGCGAAGGAGGAGCGAAAAGCTGGCGGTGCTGTTCCTCGATCTGGACCGATTCAAAAACATCAATGACTCGCTGGGTCACTCCATCGGCGACCGGTTGCTGAAGGTCGTGGCGGAACGGCTGAAGGATAGTCTGCGCGAGCAGGACACGGTGGCTCGCGTAGGCGGCGATGAGTTTCTGATCATGCTGAGCGGCGCAGACCATGCCGCGGAGCCGGCTCTTGCGGCGCGCCGCCTGATGAATGCCATGGCGCGACCGTTTTTCGTCGAGGGCCACATGCTGAGCACCAGCAGCAGCATCGGCGTCAGCATCTTTCCCGATCATGGTGAGGATGGGGAGACGCTGATCAAGAACGCCGACGCGGCCATGTACTGCGCGAAGGACGATGGGAGTAACCGGGTCCGAGTATTTGCTGACAGGATGAACCGCGCCGCGGTGGCGCAGCTTACGCTCGAAAACGACCTGCGCACAGCGCTGGAGGCGAAGGAGTTTTTCCTGGTGTTCCAGCCGCAGATGGAATTGGCGACGGGAACCATCACCGGCATCGAGGCTCTGCTGCGCTGGCAGCATCCCGTCCTGGGGCTGGTGCCGCCGGATCGCTTCATCCCGGTTGCCGAAAACACCGGCCTGATCCTGCCTATTGGGGATTGGGTGCTCAGGACGGCCGGCGCCCAGATCGTGGAATGGCAACGCCAGGGCCTTGCCTTGGCGCCGGTTTCGGTCAACGTCTCCGCGCTTCAGTTCCGGCAGGAGGGTTTTTGCGCGTCGATCCGCAGGGTGCTGCGGGAAACCGGACTGCCCGCTTCGTCGCTCGAGCTGGAGTTGACAGAGAGTGTGCTGCTCTCCAATGCCGACGTGATGCGGCCGGTTCTCCAGGAATTGAAAGATATGGGCGTGGCTCTGGCCATCGACGATTTCGGAACGGGATATTCGAGCCTCAGTTATCTGAAGCAATTCCGGTTCGCGAAATTGAAGATCGACCGTTCCTTTATTCGGGAGGTTGCCACGAGCAGCGACGACGCAGCCATCACCACCGCCATCATCCGGATGGCAAAGAGTCTCAACATGAGGGTCGTCGCCGAGGGCGTGGAGAACCCGGCGCAAATGGCGTTCCTGCGAGAGCGCGGTTGCGATGAAATCCAGGGATACTACTTCAGCCGACCGGTCGCCGCCGACGACATGGGCGCGCTTCTCGGTTCCGTGCGGGCCAACGGGCGGCTCCTTCAAGCGAACTCCGACGTACCCGCGAGTGCATGAGTCCCTGAGCCTCGAACCGGCCTGGCGACCCGTCGCCAATGCCTTTAAGTAGTTCCTAAGCACTTCTAAATTCCTCAAGCAAGTCCAAAGGTCGCCCCTCGTCGCGAGCGCCGCGCCCCAGACAGGGTCCTTTTCCTGCCATTGTCCCGCTTACCGTAATCGGCTCATAACAAAGAGCTAAATCTTACTTGTGACATGGCTGTGGC
>JBAVUB010000493.1:0-6338 GCA_049696575.1 Acidobacteriaceae bacterium
CAGTGCCCGCGCCGGCAACGCTATCGGCGGCGGCGACTGGACCAGCCATCAGCTCATCCCAGACCTCATGCGTGCCTTTCTCGAAGGCCAGCCCTGTCTAATCCGCAATCCCTCCGCGTACCGGCCCTGGCAGTTTGTTCTCGAGCCGCTGCGCGGATACCTGATGCTTGCAGAACGTCTCGCCGAAGACGGCCCCCGTTTCGCTTCGGGATGGAACTTCGGCCCCGTCGACTCCGACGTTCAGCCGGTTTCCTGGATTTCCGACGAGCTCGTCCGCCTGTGGGGCAGCGCTGCCGCCTGGGCTCTCGACTCCGCCGCGCATCCGCACGAAGCCCACGCCCTGAAGCTCGACGCTGCGAAAGCCGCCGCTGGTCTGCATTGGCGGCCGGTGCTTTCGCTCAAACAAGCGCTCGCCTGGATCGCCGATTGGTATAAAGGATTCAAGGCAGGCGCCGACCTGCAGCAGCTCACCCTGCAGCAGATCGTGCAGTATGAGGCCCTCGCTCGCGACGCCGGCTGATCCGCATACCCCAAAAGTGTCGTCCACGAGTGTTACTGAGGAAAGCCCCCCTCTCCCCAACGGAGGGATACCGAACAACCCACTACCCCGGAGAGAATTTTCGTAATGTCTACGCCCAACATCGTTGTCCTTGGAAGCGGGATGGCCGGCTTTGGTGCCGCGCACCGCCTCCACCAGGAAGGTATTGCCCCCGTCATGTACGACAAAAACTCGTACTACGGTGGCCACACCATGTCGTTCCGCTACGAGAGCGGCTTCCTCTTTGACGTCGGCCCTCATATTTCCTTTACCAAAGACACCCGCATCCAGGATCTCTTCGCCGAAAGCGTCGGCGGGCGCTACGAGACCATTCCCATCTCGCTGAATAACTACTGGGAAGGCTACTGGCCTCCGCATCCGGTCCAGCTCCATATGCATGGACTGCCGGAAGAAACCATCATCAAGGTCATCACCGATTTTCTCGAAGAACGCAACGCGCCCGAGCGGCCGATCAAAAATTATGCTGACTGGCTCTATGCCAGCTTCGGCAAGACCTTCGCCGAGTCGTTCCCCATGCGCTACACGCGCAAGTACCACACCACCGAAGCCGAAAACATGAGCACCGACTGGCTGGGGCCGCGCATCTACCGCGCCAGCCTTGAAGAAATGCTGCGCGGCGCCCTCTCCGCATCGGCGCCCCAGGTCCACTACATCACCCATTTCCGCTATCCGAGCGAAGGCGGCTTCCGCCTCTACCTCAACAAATTTGTTCCCATGGGCAACATCAAGCTCAACCACGAGCTGATCTCCGTCGACCCCCGTGCGCGCGAGCTCCGCTTCTCCAACGGTCACGTCACCAATTACGATTCGCTGGTTTCCTCGGTGCCGCTGCCCGATCTGATTCGCATGATCAAAGGCGCGCCCCAGGATGTGGTCGATGCCGCTGGCAGGCTCACCTGCTCCACCTGCGTGCTGGTCAACATCGGCCTCAACCGCGACGACATTTCCAACGCGCACATGACGTATTTCTACGATCCGGACATTTGCTTCAGCCGCCTCGGCTTCCCGTACATGCTCTCCGCGAAGAACGCCCCTCCGGGCGCCGGCAACATTCAGGCGGAAGTTTATTTCTCGGAGAAGTACAAGCCTTTCCGCGGCAATGCCGACGACTGGATCGAGCCCGTCATTCGCGACCTGCGCAAGGTCGGTCTCGTCCGCGACGACGACCAGATCCTCGACAAGAAGGCGATGCTGCTCAAGTACGCCAACATCATCTTCGATCTCGAACGCGCCGAATCCCTCAAAACCGTCCACGCGTACCTCGACGACATCGGCATCGCCTATTGCGGGCGCTACGGCGACTGGGGGTACATGTGGACCGACGAAAGCTTCATCAGCGGCGAAAAAGCAGCCGAACGAGCTCTCTCGGCCGTCGTCTCGTCGACCTAGATCGTCGCGCCCGCCGCCTCTCCTTGTCGCACTTTGAAAGACCCATCCCTATGATCAAACTGAACCTCGATGTGAAGAAAGGCGGGGCCATCAAGGTCCTGTGCCTGGGTTCGCATTCCGACGATATCGAGATTGGCTGTGGCGGCACGATCCTTCGCCTCGTCGATCAGTATCCCGACTGTTCCTTTCACTGGGTCGTCTTCAACGCCATGGGCGTCCGCAAAGCGGAAGCGCAGAAGGCGGCAGAGCTGTTTGCCGGTTCAGGCCGCATCGAGCGCCTGATGCTCAAGGAATTTCCCGACGGTTTTATGCCCTTCGTTGGCTCCGAGGTGAAGGCGACCTTCGAGGAGCTCAAACAGAAAGTCGATCCCGATCTCATCTTCACTCATCAGCGCCACGACGCGCACCAGGATCACCGTCTCCTCTCCGAGCTCACTTGGAACACGTTCCGCAATCACTTCATCCTGGAGTACGAAATTCCCAAATACGACGGCGACATGGGGCGGCCCTCCGTTTTCTTTCCTCTCACCAAGGAGATGTGCCAGACCAAAGTCCGTCACCTTATGGACGGCTTCGCCTCGCAGCGCAGCCGGAGTTGGTTCCAGGAATCCACTTTTCACTCGCTGATGCGGCTGCGCGGCATGGAATGCAATGCCCCCAGCGGCTACGCCGAGGCGTTCTATTGCCGCAAGCTGGTGCTCTAGCGTGACCGGCAGGTATTGTCAGGGAAGGGAGGCGACCATCCACCCGAGCTGCGTGGGGAAACGATGAAGGATCTCAAGCAACGAACAATGCGCGGCGGGCTCGCCAAGATCGTTTCGCAGATTACGACGCTTCTGCTGCGAACCGGCACCCTCATGATCATGGCCCGTCTCCTGCTCCCCAAAGATTTTGGCCTCGTCGGCATGGTCACCGCCGTCATCGGCGTCTTCAGCGTCTTTCGCGATTTCGGCCTCTCCGCTGCCGCAGTCCAGCGCCAGTCCATCACCACCGAGCAGTCCTCCACGCTGTTCTGGATCAACCTTCTGGTCGGCCTGGTCCTGGGCGTCATCGCCGTTGCGCTCGGCCCCTTCGTCGCTGCCTTCTACCACGAGCCGCGTCTGGTCGGCGTCACCGCCGTCCTCGCCACAGCCTTCGTCTTCAACGCTGCCGGCGTGCAGCACAGCGCTCTGCTCGAGCGCCAGATGCGCTTCGTTACGCTGTCGATGATCGACATCGTGTCGCTCGCTGTCAGCACCTCCATTGGCATCACCATGGCGCTGCGCGGCTTTGCTTACTGGTCGCTCGTCGCTACCTCCACCGTCACCCCGTTGGTCTATACCATCGGCGTCTGGATCGCCTCCCGATGGGTGCCGGGGAAACCGCGCAAACACACTGAGATTTTCCACATGATGCGCTTCGGCGGTACGCTCACGCTGAATGGCCTCATCATGTATTTCGCCATGAACCTGGACAAGGTTCTGCTCGGACGTTTCTGGGGCGTTGACGCCCTCGGCATTTACGGCCGCGCCTATCAGCTGGTCAACATCCCGACCGACAATCTCAACTCAGCCGCAGGCGGCGTGGTTTTTGCCGCGCTCTCGCGCCTCCAGGATCAGCCGGCTCGCCTGCGCAACTTCTTCCTCAAAGGTTATTCGCTGGTGTTGTCGCTCACCGTGCCCATCACCCTGATGTGCGGCCTCTTTGGTGACGACATCATTCACGTCTTCCTCGGTCCCAAGTGGAACTCCGCCGTCCCGATTTTCCGCATTCTCGCGCCCACCACCCTCGGCTTTGCGATCCTCGCCCCCCTGGGATGGCTGCTCTCTTCCTGCGGGCTGGTCGGGCGAGGCCTGAAAATCGCGTTTGTGATGGCGCCCTTGCTCGTCGGCGGCTACGCCATCGGCATACCCTGGGGACCCAAAGGCGTTGCCATAGCCTACTCCACCGTCATGATGCTGTCGGTTCTTCCCCTCATCGCCTGGTCCCGCAGCGGAACGCCCGTCCTGTTTCGCGACCTCCTGCTCTCGATCGGCCGCCCCATGCTGGCGGGCGTCGTCGCGGCCGCCGTGGCCTTCGTGCCGCGCCTGATGTGGGGTTACTTGCTGTCGCCGCTCCCCCGGCTCGCGCTAGCCGCCGTCATCGTCATTTGCGTTTATCTCTGGATCCTCCTCTACGTCCTTCGCCAAAAGCAGCTCTACGTTGAGATCCTGCGCGGCTTCCTGAAGCCACCCTCCACCGATGAAGCCGTCGTGGCTTCCGCCTGAGGAATCCGATTCCTCATGACGAAATCGTGTCATTGGCCGCAACCCAGTCGCCGCTCACAATGGTGAGCAGCACCCACGCTGTCCTGATATTTGGTATTCATAGCGAGAGCAACCATGACCGTGACATCTTTAGACAAAACCGCTGAATTGCTCCAGAAAATCGAATCCCGCCAGGCCCGCATCGGCATCGTCGGCATGGGCTACGTGGGCCTGCCTCTCGCTTTGCTGTTCAGCGATGCACGCTTTCGCGTAACTGGATTCGACATCGATTCCCGCAAAGTCGAGACCCTCAACCGCGGTGGCTCCTACATCGTCCGCATTCCCGGCACCGAGATTCAGCTGGCCCGCGAGAGCGGCTTCACCGCCACCGCTGACTACGCCCAGATCGGCGCGATGGATGTCGTCATCATCTGCGTGCCGACGCCGCTGAACGAGTATCACGAGCCGGACCTGAGCTACATCACCGGAACCGTCAGCAGCCTCGCCCCGCACGTTCACGATGGGCAGCTGATCATCCTCGAGAGCACCACCTATCCCGGAACCACCGAGGAAGTCGTGGTCCCGCTGCTCGAGAAGGGAAATCCTGCCGGCCTGCGCATCGCCCGCGATGGCTCCAGCCCCGGCTTCTACGTCGCGTTTTCTCCCGAGCGGGAAGACCCCGGCAACGATACCGTCGCTCGTCGCGATATCCCCAAAGTGGTCGGTGGCTGCGGACCCGCCGCTCGTGATCTGGCCTCCGCGGTCTACGGTTCCATCTTCAATCGCACCGTGCCCGTGTCTTCCCCTGCTACGGCGGAGATGACCAAGCTGCTCGAAAACATCTATCGTTGCGTCAACATCGCGCTCGTCAACGAATTGAAGCAGCTTTGCATGCGCATGGACATCGATCTATTCGAGGTCATCGACGCCGCCAAAACCAAGCCCTTCGGCTTCCAGGCGTTTTATCCCGGGCCCGGCCTCGGCGGCCACTGCATTCCCATCGACCCGTTCTACCTCTCCTGGAAAGCCAAGGAATTCGACTTCAACACCCGCTTCATCGAGCTGGCCGGGCAAATCAATATCGGCATGCCCTACTTTGTCGTCGAGAACATCATCGAAGCCATGAGCCAGCAGGGCAAAGCGCTGCGCGACTCCCGTATCCTGATCCTCGGTCTCGCTTATAAGCGCGACATCGACGACCTGCGCGAGTCGCCCTCCCTTACCATCATCGAGCTCCTGCAAAAGCGCGGCGCGCGCGTCGAATACAACGACCCCTTCTTCCCCACCGTCGGCCACGGCCGCAAGTACGCGCTCAACATGACCAGCACTCCGCTGGAGAAAATCCCGGAATTCGACTGCGTCGTCATCGTTACCGATCACTCGCAGTACGACTACCCCGGCATCGTTGCGAAGGCGAAGCTGGTCGTCGACACCCGCAACGCAACCCGCAACATTGACGCCCCCAACATCGTCAAGTGCTGATCCGGCACTCCCGCCACTCTGCTCCGTCATCGCAGCAAAAGAGAAGGCCCGCCACCCGGCGGGCCTTTTTGTTTTGAGTTGAGGTACTTCGCTCGTTACGGAATGGCCGCCGTGTAGACGTTCGAGGGCGCGCTTTCCACTCCCGACGCATCCACGCTGGTGACCTCGTAGTTATAGCTGCTGCCGCTCACCACTGTGGTGTCGGTGAACGTTGTTGGCGTATTCACCGATGTGTTCACCAGTGCATACGACCCGCTGCCCGTCGACCGATAGATGTTGTATCCCACCGCCGGGTCGGTTGTTTCCGTCGGCGCATCCCAGGTTAGCTGGACTTCATACAAGGCCGACGAGACCCCTGTCCCGCTCAGAGCGATCGTCGCCGTTGCTCCGCTGGTCGCGTTGCTGGTGATCGTCACCAGCCCGGTGGCCGCGCCGGCCGCCGTTGGATCGAACACCAGATCCAGCGTCTCCGTCTGGCCCGGGCTCAGAGTCACGGGCGCCGTAACTCCTGACATCGTGAAGCCCGTCCCCGTCAGCGATGCAGCGCTGATCGTCACCGCCGCGGTCCCCGACGACGTTAGAAGCACGGTCTGCGTGGTCGGCGTGTTCAGGTCGACATTGCCGAACGCCACGCTCGTCGATCCAAGCGTCAGTCCAATCGACCCACCGGTTAACTGCAGGAC
>JBAVUB010000494.1:0-19002 GCA_049696575.1 Acidobacteriaceae bacterium
AACTCCCGGGCACAAGAATCTTGTGTGGATCGCAAGCGACAACGTGCTGGCCGACTGGACCGATCGCGCCGCCGGCAGCGATAAGGGCCGCAACAGTGTCGACCCCTTCGCGCTGCGTGCACAGGAAGCGCTGAACGACGCCCACGTCAGCGTCTATCCCCTCGACGCTTCGCAGCTGGAGACAGGTGCCATCGATCCCAGCCTGCAAAACCCTAATGTCGAGCTGGAAGAGCCGGTCAAAGAGATGAACCCGAATGCCTCCCCCGGCGCCAACCCCGGCCGCACCACCGCTGCAATGCAGCAGGATACCCACCCGATTCAGATCGCCATCCAGCAAATGGCCCAGGCCACGGGAGGGCGCATCTTTCGCCGCTCCGGCAACATGGCCGCCGCGCTCAACAGCGTCATCGAGGATGGCCGCGCCGCCTACCTGCTCAGCTTTGCGCCCGATTCGCCGCCCGACGATCAGTATCATCGCCTGACCGTTAGAGTCCCCACGCGCCGTGGCGTCACGCTGCGCTACCGGACCGGCTATCTCTACGCCAAAGAACCCGCCACGCTGAAGGACCGATTCGAGCAGGCAATCTGGCAGCCTCTCGACGCAACCGAAATTGCCATCAGCGCCCACCCCGGCGCGGCCTCCAGCGGAGCCGCTCTCACCCTCCGCATCGCCGCGACCGACGTCAGCCTGACCCAGCAGGGCGATCGCTGGATCGGCAAACTCGACATCTTCCTCGTCCAGCGCGATGACACCGGCATCCATGCACGCGTGAACGGGCAATCGCTCGTGCTCCGCCTGAAGCCGGCGACGTATCAAAAACTCCAGACCGACGGAATCCCGTTCGATCAGTTTGTCGCTCAGAAACAGGACACCGGAACCCTGCGCATCATTGTGGTCGACGAAAACTCCGGCCGCATCGGCTCCATCACGCTGCCCGCCGCGGCGCTGAAGCCCGCTCCCGGATAGGGTCTGAAATGAAGAACGGAAGCAGGCCCTACTTCCTCCCCGCCCGTTTCCGCGATCCCGGCTTTTCGGGGGCCAGCGAAGCCACCAGCTTCTCCAGATCGGCGACCCGCCGTTTCAACTCACCCACTTCTTCCGTCTCCGGCTCTGCCTCCCCGCCGCCACGGCTTACCGGCCGAACCGCCTCTCCCTGAGTCGGCCCTCCCTCTCCCCCCGCGCCCCGGAACATTCCAAACGGATTCACAGTGGGCGACATCGCCCGGTACGTGTCCTGGTAAATGTCCAGCATCGTCTTCATGTAGCGCAGCGCGGTCTCCTGGCTCGCCCGTCCTGACGTGATGATCATTTGCCGCAGCAGATCCAGCGGAAACGTGGAATCCGGAGTCTTGGCGTCTTCGATGATGATCTGCGTCAGGATCAGCCGGGTAATGTCCTTGCCCGAAGCGGCGTCGGCCACTCGCACATCGTGGCCCTTCTTCAGCATCTCGGCCACGTCCTCCAGGTTCACGTACCGGCTGTTCGTGGCGTCGTACAAGCGCCGGTTCTCGTACTTCTTGATCAGGATGGCTTTGAGCGGCATGTCGGGCCTTCATTTTACCCCTTGACATCCGCCCGCGTTGGAGTAGCATCGTGCCATGCTGCATTGCAGCAATATGTGCAGCATGGAAAAGGCAGGGAGCTATATGAGCACCACTCAGAGAGTTCATCGGGATCCGGCAGCGCCCGAGCCGCCGGCCAAAGTCGATTTCGGCGAGGTCGCCAGGCTGTTCACCACCGGCGTGGAACGCATCGCCGAAGTGCAGAAGAAGAACATTGAGATTGCAGCGCAACAGAATGCCGAGGTTGTCGAGCTGTGCAGGAAAACCGTTCAGAAGCTGCCCGGCGCGCCTGGCCTCTTTATGCTCGATCTGCAGAACAGCGGATTCGACCGCTATGCGGAAATCCAGAAGGTGGCCATCGACTTCTTCGTCGAGCAGAGCCACGCGTTTGCCAACCTGCTGAAGGAGCGGATCACGGCAGTTGAAAAGGTCACCGAAGACGCCGACAACTTCGCGAAGAAGTCGGTGGAGCGCGTTGTTGCAATGCAGAAGAAGGCATTGGAGCACTCCGCCGCTCAGGCCAAAGCGGTCCTGGAAACGTCGAATCGTCAGTTCGCTGTTGAAGGCAGCCCGGTAGGAGCCGCCGCCGACTCGATCCAGCGTGGATTCGACGCCATCGTCGACGCCCAGAAAGAGCTGCTGGACATGGCCGTCCGCTGACCCGGTTGCACTCCGGTAATCGGTGCCCCGCATACGCGTAACGGCGCGATGCGGCGCTGCCATGCACGATGGATAGCCTGCCCGGCTGGGCGGGTATATGCTTCGTGTGGCCGGAATGGAGGCGCCTTTCAATGAGCGAAACTCAGGAGAAAACCTCGAAACCCACCGATCCGCTGGACCCTTTCCGCGCCATGCGCGACGCCTACCTGGATGCGATGGCGAAATCGATGGTCGAGGCCGTCAACACCGAAGCCTACGCCCAGGCGACCGGCGCCATGCTCGATGGATATCTGTCCGCCTCGGCGCCCATGCGCGAAGCACTCGACAAATCCATGGTCCAGGCCCTGCAACAGCTCTCTCTGCCCTCGCGCCAGGAAGTCGCTGCCCTGGCCGAGCGCTTTACCAACCTCGAACTGTGCCTCGATGACATGGACGCCAAGCTGGATGCTATTCAAAAAATCCTGCGATCAGCAGCCCACCCGCCCGAACCACCAGCAGGAAAAGACGCAAGACCAGACGTCGCGATAGATGCGGCCCACCCGCGGGGCGCTCCGCCTGTCGCCTCTGCCCGGCGTCCGGCCGTGCGCCGCAGAATCGCCCGGAGAAACACACCGAGGTAAGCCATGGAGCAGACGGTCGTTGCATCGGATGCTTTCGTTGCACTGCAGCAGAAACTGTGGACCTTCACCCGGGTACTCACCACCAAAGCGCCCATCGCCCAAACCCCAAAGCAACTCGTCTGGGCCCTGAATAAGGCCAAACTCTACCGCTACACGCCCGTCGTCCCCGCCGAAGATCGGCATCCCATCCCGCTCCTGCTCATCTTCGCCATCATGAACCGCCCCTCCATTCTCGATCTCCGCCCCGGCCACAGTTTCGTCGAGTTTATGGTCGCCCAGGGCTATGACCTCTACCTCCTCGACTGGGGCGCGCCCGGCTTCGAAGACCGCCATCTCAAGCTCGATGACTACGCGCTTGAATACCTGCCCCGCGCCATTCGGAAAGTCAAATCCATCTCCGGCTCGGAAGAGTTCAGCATGCTGGGCTGGTGTATCGGAGCCCTCCTCACCACCATCTATGCCGCCGTGCGCCCCGAGGATGGTCTCCGCAATCTGCTCCTCCTCACCGCGCCCCTCGACTTCTCCGACCGCAATGGCATCACCTTTGCCCGCTGGACCGATGAAAAGTATTTCAACGTCGACCGAATCCTCGACGCCTTCGGCAACATGCCCGGCGAAATGATTGACTATGGCGCGAAGGCCCTCAAGCCCATCGAGAATTACATCGGCAACTACTGCAAGCTGTGGGACAATCTCGATGATCCGCAGGCCGTCGAGGCCTGGCACGCCATGAATACCTGGGTCACCGACAACATTCCCATGGCCGGCGGCGCGTATCGCCAACTCATTGTCGATCTCTACCGCCACAATCTCCTCATGAAAAATGAACTCGTCGTGCGCGGAGAACGAGTCGACTTAGGAAAGATTCGGGCGAATCTGCTCACCGTCATCGCCCAGGGCGATCACATCACGCCCCCATGTCAGTCGGAAGCAATCCTCGCGAAAACAGCCAGCCACGACAAGGAACTCTACCGGATTCCCGGTGGTCACATCGGGATAATGGCCGGAAGCGCGGCGCCCAGGACCACCTGGCCACATATCGACCAGTGGCTGAGCGCCCGCTCCCGGTAAAAAAACCAATGCTACATATAAATGCCCCCGTTGATGTTGATTTGCTGGCCGGTCACATAATCGCCGTCGCAAATAAGAAACGCGGCGGCCTTTGCGATTTCCTGCGGTTGCGCGAAACGCCCGAGCGGGATCCGGCTCCTGATCTGGTCCTGGATCTCCCCCGGCACGGCGGCGAGCATATCCGTTGCGGTAAAGCCAGGTGCTACCACGTTGGCGGTGATGTTGTATTTCGCCAGCTCCAGCGCCAGCACCTTGGTGAAGGCGATGATCCCGCCTTTGCTCGCCGCATAATTTGCCTGGCCGAAGTTGCCCGCTTGTCCCGAGAATGACGCGATATTCACGATCCGCCCGTACTTCTGCTCGATCATCGCCGGAACCGCCGTGCTCGTGCAGTAAAAAATGCTGTTCAGATTCGTTTCGATCACCTCCAGCCAGTCGCTGTCGGTCATCTTCCGGATCGATCGGTCGCGCGTGATCCCCGCATTGTTCACCAGAATGTCCAGCCTTCCGTAGACATCCAGGATCTTCCGAATCACCCGCCGCGCATCCTGCCGGTTGGAAACATCGCCCTGCAGCAGGCACGTTTCGCCTCCGCAACTCACGATGTCATCTCTCAGCTCCTGAGCGCGGCCGATGCTGTTGAAGAAATTAATCACCACCACCGCCCCTCGGTCGGAGAGCTCTTTGGCGATCGCGCGCCCAATTCCGCGAGACGCACCCGTCACCAGAGCCACTCTGCCTTCCAGAGGCCGGGTAAATGGGATTCTCTGTTCAATCAATACTGCGGCTTCCATGTCCGCCTCCTTCTTCCCTTAATTCACGCTCTCGAAAATAGCGGCGATCCCTTGCCCGCCGCCGATGCACATGGTGACCAGCGCATACCTCCCGCCGATTCTCTGCAGTTCGTGCAGCGCTTTCACCGTGACAATGGCCCCGGTTGCTCCCAGCGGATGACCGAGGGAAATGCCGCTGCCATTGGGATTGGTTTTCTCCGGGGGGAACCCAAGCTCGCGTCGCACCGCGAGTAACTGCGCCGCAAAGGCCTCGTTCAGTTCGATCACATCCATCTGCGCCGTGTTCAGTCCGGTCCGCTGGAACAGCTTGCGCACCGCGGAAACTGGCCCAATGCCCATCACCGCCGGCTCCACGCCCACCACCGCGTAGTCCACCAGCCTGGCCATCGGTTGCAGGCCCCGCTCTTCGGCCGCCGTCCTTTCCATCAGAACCACAGCAGCGGCGCCATCATTAATGCTCGACGCGTTGCCCGCCGTCACCGTGCCCTCTGGATCGAATGCCGGCTTCAGTTTCGCCAGGTTCTCTTTCGTGGCGTCCGCTCGCGGCTGCTCGTCCGTCACGAAGTACTCCGATCCCTTTTTCGTTTTCAGTTCAATCGGTACGATCTGGTTCTTGAACTTCCCCGTGTTAATAGCCTCCATTGCGCGACGATGGCTCTCCACCGCCAACTCGTCCTGGTCGTTCCTGGAGATTCCCCATTTCCGCGCGACATTCTCCGCCGTGATCCCCATATGCACTTCGTCAAACGGATCGGTCACTGCGGCAACCAGAACATCCACTGCGGTCGCGTCGTTCAGCCGCGCCCCCCATCGCATCGATGGCAACCAGTACGGCGCTCGGCTCATCGACTCCGCTCCGCCCCCGATGGCAGCGTCGGTGTCGCCGTGCTCGATAGCGGCGGCCGCCGTCAGAATCGCTTGCAACCCGCTCCCGCACAGGCGATTCACCGTCAGCGCCGCTGCTTCCACCGGTATTCCGCCGCGCACCGCCGCCACGCGGGCAAGGTACATGTCCTTCTGTTCGGTGTGGATTACATTGCCGAATACGACATGGCCGATGTCGTTCGGCGCAAGGCCCGAGCGCTGCACACTCTGGCAAACAACTTTCGCCGCCAGCTCCGTCGGTGGAACGTCTTTCAATGCTCCCCCGAATTTACCGATGGCTGTGCGCACCGCGCTCAGGACGACGACTTCTCGATTAGTCATGGGCCGGCTCCCTTCCGCATCCCAGGATGCCCCGTTCCCGACTCACGCTGCCGGAGGGCCGCCGCGGGCAAAATCGCCAGGCCCGCGAGTCTGCGGGCCAGTATGCCCCCGGTCGACGAAGCGATCGGGAAAGACAATGCAAAAATGTGAAATCAATCCAGACTCGGCGGCAGAGACCGTTCCGGAACCTGATCAGATCAATTGGGTGCAGTCGGGCGGCATGTGCAACTCTGCGACTCCGGCTCGCGAGGTGAACAGGCACGCACATGGCGGCACCACCGGATGAATACGAATATCGGGAGCCCGGGTCAACTCCTGCCCCCGATCATGGGCCTTCGAATCCCGTCGCCGCCGTGGGGGAGAAAGTTGTAAAAGAGCAAAATCGAGCGATCGGCGTCTGCGGAGATCGCCCATAAATCTATACCTGCGTCATGGGATTCGAGGTGTCCCGCGCGACAATGCCGTTCAGTTATTGATGGGATCAAAACAAGGTCGCCGCGCCCGCGTTCTGCCGCCGCCTGCAACTCTTGTGACCCCCATCACAGCGCCGCCCCGCCGTTTGTGCTGTTCTGTTGGCCAATTCTCATTGTTCCCGGCTACTCGCTCCCGGCCAACAACCGATTCGGAGGCCATCATGCCAGCCCTCTTAGAACACGTCCCCCACATTCAGGAAAGACCGCACCCTGGCTCGCATGACTCCGGCCACGAACACAGCCTCGACCACTGGCTCGAGGTCTATTGGCTGGTCGAAGAAGATTACATGTTTGCCAAAGACGTCGACCCAGAGCCGCACACCGTCGCGACCCATGCTCCCAATCGTCCCGCTAAAAGTGCAGGCCACCCCCACAAATCAGCACCTCACCGGTGACGTAATCTGACAGCGGCGAACAGAAGAACAGCACTGCCCCCGCCGCTTCTTCCGGTGTCCCCAGCCGTCCCAGAGGGCAGGCCCTCTTCACAGATTCCAGCAGTGTCGGCTGCACGCCCAGCCGGATCTGGTGTCCGTGCATTTCCATCTTCGCGTCCGGCGCATTCAGATCCTGCACCAGCCGCGTCTGAATCAGTCCGAATCCCACCGCATTCACGTTGACGTTGTAACGGCCCCATTCCTTGGCCAGCGTCTTCGTCAGTCCAATCACGCCCGCCTTGCCCGACGAGTAGCCCGCCTGCCCCGGATTGCCGTCCGTCCCCGCAATGGACGTGATGTTCACCACCTTGCGCATCACCTGCTGACCCGCCGCGATCTCCCGCTTCGCCGACTCCCGAATGAACGTCGACGCGGCCCGCAGCAACCGAAATGGAGTCACCAGATGAATCTCCAGCATCGCCATGAATTGCTCGTCCGTCGTTTTCTGAATCACGTTATCCCAGCTGTACCCCGCGTTGTTCACGATGATGTCGATCGCTCCAAAAGCGTCCAGCGTCGCCTGCACCACCGCGTCCGGCGTGGCCGGATCGGTCAGGTCCCCCTGGACGTGCCGTACGTGTTCCGCGTCCGCGAACTCAACTTCCGATTCCCGCAGCATCGTTTCATCCAGGTCGTTGATCATCACCCGGGCGCCCGCCGCTGCCAGCCGCTTCGCGATCGCTCTTCCGATCCCGCGCCCCGCTCCGGTCACCAGCGCAGCCCGGCCTTCCAGCGTAAACGGGGGCTCGGTCATCACCTTCGGCTGTTCCTGCAACACACTCGATTCCATTTCCAGTCTCCTGCTCCCCGCCGGGGAAGCATTGTGCATCGCAGCAAGAATACATGCTGCACTGCAATATTTCTATACAACATTTGTGTCTCCTGGCAACCCCGCCCATCTTCCGCCTTTGCCGCGACCCGGCCCGCACCCCTCCGCGGACAGACCGCCACAGTCAGCCCCTTCCCCATTGCGGTATCCTTAAAGGAGAGCCTTCCTCAGGCAGCCCCGCCCAACGCTGATCAATCGTCCCCTCCGCTGCGGCGTCGTTGTTGAGATATACCGTGCACATATCCCCCCTCACCTCCGTGGTCACGTCCATCTTCGGCGCCGTCGCCGTTCTCATCTGGCGCGTCCGCGAAGGTCAAACCCCCGTCACCCTTAAAAAAATCCTTATCCCCCCGGCGGGCATGGCCACCGGCTTCTCCATGTTCATCGTCCCCATGTTTCGCATTCCCTGGATGTGGGCCCTCGCCGCCTTCCTCATCGGAGCCATCCTCCTCGCCTGGCCGCTCCTCCGCACTTCCCGCCTCCACCGCGAGGGCGACGTCATCATGATGAAGCGCTCCCAGGCCTTCCTCTTCGTCATCGTCGTGCTCGCCGCCGTCCGCTTCGCCGCTCGCGGCTACTTCAACACCATCATGTCCATCGAACAGACCGGTGGCCTCTTCTTCATCCTCGCCTTCGGCATGATCCTCCGCTGGCGTATGAACATGTTCTTTGAATATCGCGCCCTCGCCACCCTGCCCGACGCACTCGACCGTTCCGCCGCCTGACCCACGACCAGCTACCCGCTGCTCGCTTTTTCTGACCGCTGACCGTTGATCACTGTTCTGCGCTCTGTGCCCTGCGCCCGGTGCCCGGTGCCCGGTCCTCACTCCCCCCGCGACAAATGCACCCGCAGCTCGATCCCCCGCCCCAACGGCGTCTGCGTCGCCGACACATCCACCAAATCGCCATGCTCCCGCGACCGGTGATGCAGCACGTACCCGCCGATCAGCCATCCAAACGTGCTCCCCACCACCACGTCCGACGGAAAATGCTGCCGCGCCAGCACCCGCGACACTGAAACCGTGGTCGCCACTCCATACACCACCGCCTTCGTCGCAATCCCGTCATACTGCCCCGCCACCACGTGCGCGAACGCCCACACATTCATCGCGTGCTCCGACGGCATTGACGGATTGTTTGGCCAGCTCTTCGGCCCACCTGGCCAGAACCCGCCCTTCGCGTTGTCCGCCATCGGATACTCCCGGTCCAGCGCGTATTTCAGCCCCTCATCCAGAATCCCCGCGTCCGCCATCGCCTCCGCCGACAGCACCGCCGTCTCCTTCAGATAATCGTCCTGCCGCACGCGCGCCACTCCGTACCCAACCCCCGCCGCCGCAAACGGAGCGTAGAGTCCCGCATAATCTGAAAACTTGTTGAAGTGATCCTCCCGCGTCGTGTGCACGCCGAGATCCTGCATCGCCTCCGTATCGTAATGAATCGCCACCCCCGTCGCTGCCCCAAACGGCACAATCCACCACAGGTCCTCCGCCGGCGCATGCAGCGGGCTCAGCACAATCCCCTTTTCATCTTCGGCAACGTGCTTCACGCACACCATCAGCGCATTCAGATCGCACGACCGCGCGTCCGGCGCGGAAGGCAAACTCTGCGCAGTCGGCCCATTCGGAGCCGGCATCGTCGGCGTACTCTGTGCCGAAGCCGCACTCGGCGCCGACGGCAGGTTCTGCGTAGAAGGCGAACTTTGCGCCGCACCAACAGCACCGCCACCCAGCACGACCGCACACAACAGCAACATCCTCATCCGCCCATCATACGAAAGCCTTCGGTGCCCTGTGCCCCGCGCACTGCTTTTCCTGAACGCTGATCGCTGAACGCCGAACGCTGCCTTTCCGGGAACCACCCCGCCTCTCCCCTCGTATCCCCCTCAGAGGCTGACCCCATGCAGACCCTTCGCCAGGATATTGCCTACGCCCTCCGCCAGATGCGCCTGTCCCCTGTCTTCACCCTCACCGCCATGCTCACTCTGGCCCTGGGCATCGGCGCCGCCACCGCCATCTTTTCTCTCATCGATACGGTCATGCTCAAGTCCCTCCCTGTCGCCGACCCGGCAAGCCTCTATCGCATCGGCGAAGGCTCCGACTGTTGCATCGAAGGCAGCACCCAGGACGACTGGGGCTTCTTCTCGTATCCCTTCTATCAACGCATGCAGCAGAACACTCCCGAGTTCTCCTCCCTCGCCGCTTTCCAGGCCGGCGGTTATACCTTCGGCGTCCGTCGCGGCGAAACCGACCGCGCCGCCAAGCCCCTTCGCGAAGAAATGGTCAGCGGCAACTACTTCTCCACCTTTGGCCTCGGCGCGTTCGCCGGCCGCACCATCACACCCTCTGACGATCGGCCCAACTCCGCACCCGTCGCCATGCTCAGCTACCGCACCTGGCAGCAGCAGTACGGATCCGACCCCAGCATCGTAGGTTCCACCTTCATCGTCAGCGACCACCCCGTCACCATCATCGGCATCACCCCGCCCGGTTTCTTCGGAGAAACCCTTCGCGCCAATCCCCCCGACCTCTGGATCCCCATCAATCAGGAACCCGTCTTCCTCGGAGCGAACTCCATGATCCATCGCTTCCAGGCGTGGCTCCGCGTCATCGGCCGTGTTCGTCCCGGCGCTTCCGTCTCGACCACCGGCCCGCGCATGACCGCCCTCCTCCGTCAATGGCTCGTCAATGACAGCGGCATGCCCGCCGACTGGATGTCCGGCATCAAGGCCAACCTCTCCCAACAAAACATCCGCGTGATTCCCGCTGGCATCGGCGTCGCCGTCATGAAACAGAACTATGCCGACTCCCTCCACATCCTCCTCGCCGTCTGCTGCCTCGTTCTCCTCATCGCCTGCGCCAATATCGCCAACCTCCTCCTCGCCCGCGGAGCCGCGCGCCGCACCCAAACCTCCATCCGCCTCGCCCTCGGCGCGTCGCGCAAGCGCCTCATCCGCCAAACCCTCACCGAGAGCGTCCTCCTCTCCATCTTCGGCGGACTCGCCGGACTCGCCGTCGCTTTCCTCGGCGTCAAAGCCGTTGTCGCCCTCGCTTTCCACGGCGCGAAGTTCGTGCCCATCGCGGCCACCCCCTCGCTCCCGGTCCTTGCCTTCGCCTTCGCGCTCTCCCTCGTCACCGGCGCCCTCTTCGGAACCGCCCCCGCATGGCTCGCCACCCGCGCCAATCCCGTCGAGGCTCTGCGCGGCGCCAATCGCAGCACCCGCGATCACGCCTCCTGGTCGCAAAAAACTCTCGTCATCGTCCAGGCCACCCTCTCCGTCGTCCTGCTCACCGGCGCCGGCCTGCTCACTCGCTCGCTCACCAACCTCCAGCACCAGGACTTCGGCTATGACATCGACCACCGCGTCGTCATCGGCCTCATCGCGCCCTGGCCCTCGTATTCCATGCCCCAGCTCGACGCCATGTACCGCGACCTGCAGGATCGCCTCTCCCACATTCCTGGTGTCGAGCGTGCCGCCCTTGCCCAGTACACCCCACTCACTGACAACTGGGGTGAAATGGTCATCCGCCAGGGCCACGGCATGCCCGATCCTAACGAGCACTCCGGCTCCTCCTGGGATCATGTCGCCCCTGGCTATCTTGAAACCCTCGGCCAGCAGATCGTCCGCGGCCGCTCCCTCTCCGAGGACGACACCGCCTCCACTCAAAACGTCGTCGTCGTCGACGAATCCTTCGTGAAGCGCTTCTTCAAGCCCGGCGAAAACCCCATCGGCCAGCACTTCGGACTCGACCTGCCCCGCTATGGCAGCACCTACGAAATCGTCGGTGTCGTCCGTAACGCGAAGTACAACGACCCCGCCGGCACCGAACCGCCCCGTCCCATGTTCTTCGTCCCCCTCCAGCAGCATGTCGATTACCATGACGGCTCTATCATGCAGCGCATCGATGACATGACCCACTACATCGAAGGCGCTGTCCTCCAGACCCGCGGGAGCATGGACGGCCTCGAGCCCCAGATCCGCAGCGTCCTCTCCGACGTCGACCCCAACCTCACCCTCCTCGATGTCCTCCCCATGCGCGAGCAGGTCGACGCCAATTTCGATCAGCAGCGCGCCGTCGCCAACATGACCGGCCTCTTCGGCATCCTTGCCCTCATCCTCGCCGCCGTCGGCCTCTACGGCGTCACCGCCTACACCGTCGAGCGCCGCACCAGCGAAATCGGCGTCCGCATGGCCCTTGGCGCCGACCGCCCCGGCATCGTCCGCCTCGTCCTCCGCGGAGCCTTCCTGCAAATCCTCATCGGACTGCTCATCGGCATCCCCGCAGCCATCGGCTGCGCCCACCTCATCGCCGCGCAACTTTATCAGGTCAAAGGATGGGATCCCCTCGTCCTCGCCGCCTCCATCGTCACCCTCTCGCTCTGTGCCCTCATCGCCAGCATCATCCCCGCTCAGCGAGCCGCCTCCATCGATCCCGTAAAGGCCCTCCGCACCGAATGAAAACTGCGCGCCCTGAAACGATCGGGCGCGCATCAGTCCCAGCTCTTTGCTGTCCGCCAACCGCTCCCCCGGCATGGCGGCCGGTGCGAAATCCGTGAGACCATCATCGGGAACGAGGAACGGGGCGCCGAACCCGGGTTCGACCAGCAGCAATGAGTGCCGCACCACATCTCAAGGGAAACCGATAATGTTGCCATCCTTCAAAGCGCCTGATCGGCAGGGCGAGGTCTTTCCCGTTCTTACGCCGGCGCAGATCGCCCGCATCCGGCCCCATGGCCAGATCCGAGCCGTCCAGACCGGAGAGGTTCTCTTCGAACCCGGCGCCCTGGGCATCTCTTGTTTCGTCGTGCTATCGGGAAAGCTGGACATCGCAATGCCCGGACTTTTCGGTGAGCAGGTCTTTGTGACCTATGGGCCCGGTCAATTCTCTGGGGAGGTGGTCCTGATCTCCGGGGCTCGCGCTCTTGCCCGCGGGCGCGTGGTCCAGCCGGGGGAGTTTCTCGAACTCAGCGCAGACGCGCTGCGCTCGTTGATTGCAAGAGATGCTGAGTTGAGCGATATCTTCATGCGCGCTTTCCTCCTGCGTCGTGTCGCGCTCATTTCGTCAGGCCTGGGTGATGTGGTCGTGCTGGGATCGCAGCACTCCTCCAATACGCTGCGCCTGCGCGAATTCCTCACCCGCAACAGCCATCCCCACAGCTATGTCGATCTCGATACCGACAAAGCCTCCCAGGAACTTCTGGATCGGTTCGATATTAAGCTGGAGGACATTCCCGTTGTCATCTGCAGTGGGAAAAGTGTGCTGCGGAATCCGACCAATCAGCGGCTTGCGGAGTGTTTGGGGTTCTCGGGCCGAACCGACCAGCACCGCATTCACGATGTCGCCATTGTCGGCGGCGGCCCGGCTGGCCTGGCCGCGGCCGTCTACGCAGCTTCTGAAGGACTCGACGCTGTTGTGATCGAATCTGAGTTCCCAGGAGGCCAGGCCGGCGCGAGTTCGAAAATCGAGAATTATCTCGGTTTCCCAACTGGCATCTCCGGCCAGGAGCTTGCCGGCCGTGCGGTGGTCCAGGCAGAGAAATTCGGCGCTCAGATGATGATCGGTCAGAACGTGGTCAGGATCCGATGTGACCAGCGGCCCTACCAGCTAACTTTGGAAGACGGTAGCCTCATCGACACGCGCAGCATCGTTATCGCCACCGGCGCTCAGTACAACAAGCCCAGCGTTGAGGATCTGGGGCGGTTCGAGGGTCAAGGGATCTACTACGCCGCCACCTTCATGGAAGCACAACTTTGCGCCGGCGAGGAGATCATCGTCGTTGGCGGTGGCAATTCTGCCGGTCAGGCTGCGGCCTTCCTGGCAGAGACCGTGCAAAAGGTCTATATGCTGGTTCGCGGCAAGGCACTCTCCGATACCATGTCGCGCTATCTCATTCAGCGAATTGTTGAGAATCCGGTCATCGAGCTGCATTTACAATCCGAGATTGCTGCCCTGGCAGGTGATTCCCACCTGGAGCGTGTCACCTGCCTCAACCGAGCAACAAGCGAACAGTCAACGCACAATATCCGCCATGTGTTCGTGATGGCAGGTGCCTCGCCCCGCACAGATTGGTTGCGTGAATGCGTCGCCCTTGATCGACAGGGGTTCATCCTTACGGGTCGCGATTTGGACCCGATTCTGGACTCCGCGCCCATAAAATGGCCGCTCAGCCGGCCTCCCCTGATGCTGGAAACCAGCCTGCCTGCTGTTTTTGCCGTCGGCGATATTCGTTCCGGCAATGTCAAGCGAGTTGCCTCTGCCGTCGGCGAAGGTTCAATCTCCATCCACCTCGTGCAACAAGCACTCGCGGAGATCTGATCGGGCATTTGGCCGGATTCGATGCGGGGGAAGAAATACGGCGCGGCGTCGTCGAGTATCTTTCCAACGACGCTAACGCACCGTAGGAAGCCTCCGAACACCACAGAGTTGCAGAACGTTCCTTGCCTTGCCCGCATTCCCGATCTGCATTTCCCGGCTACGGATGCTTGCTTTCGTCATACACGTCGCGGACGGCGTCGATCAGGGTCTCCGGCGCGTCAAACTGGATGTATTCCGAGCTATTGCGAGGGAAGATCTGTTTAGAGTTCGAAGACAGTTCGAGCCAGCGTGCCTGGGCCGCCGTGATTTCCTGCTCATATTTGAGGTGCTTCGGAGTGTCCGGAGGCTTCTCTTCCAGGTGGCCGACAGCGTGGTTTCCGGATGTGAGAACGCGGATGGGGCGGGAGTCAAAGGAGCGGCGGTGTTGTTGCAGCCAGGCTTCGTCCGCCGGTGTTTGTTCCATCTCCGAAGCATCGGCGTCATACATGGCGACTTTCGTTTGCGCGATCTCCAGCACTTTGGCGTTCAGTTCCCTGGACCACTCTGCTTCCGGCAAACCCCGAAAGAAAAATTGCTGAGCACAGGTCTCTTGTGGCCGGCCGGGACGGGACGTTACCGGCAACGGCTTGTGCTCGGCAATCAAGTCTCCACACTCGCGCATGTCCTTGGGTAGCCCGGCAAGTCCTCGATGTTCCTCTTCCTGCATTGCCTTCGGTTCGACGTCGACAGGGTCGGCGTCATCCAACACCAGCCCCGCAACCTCGTCCATGTACAGGTCCGCAAAGGTGCGCACGTTGTAGCCGCCGTAAGCCGATCCCACCAAAATATAGGGCCCCGTAATGCCGGCATTGTGAAGTGCAGTGCGTAGCTCCCCTGCGATGCGCACGCTGGTACGTGGCATAGGACCCGGCTCGCTGAATCCTGCCCCGGCACGGTCATAGCTGCATGCGCGTGTCCACTTTGCGATCTGTGGCTGCACCTTCGACCACGCCGGCGCCCAGTCCCCGAATCCCGAATCGAAGACGACTGTCGGCGTGCCGCTCCCCATGCAATAGAGATTCAGCCGAAATCCACCAGCCTCCACCAGCTGGCCGGGTTGCGCGTAAACGATGTCTGCAGGAGCACCATCGCCTGCTCCTTGCTGCCCGGAGACCCCGATTGTGGAAATGAGCGCTGCCAACAGAATGCGGGTCCGTGATTGCCTCATAGTCGACTCCATCGGTTGCGAGTGCCTGTCATTGCTTTCATTTCCGCCTGTGCGTGCGCGCAGAACCCGGCTTGAGCCAGGGCGGCTTGGCGGACCGTGTTCTGTATTCCGGATACCCTTTGGGTTTTCAACAGGAAGAATGTCACAGTTCCTTTGGGAAAGCAACAGGACGCGGTGGTGGGCCGCTTCAGGACTGATTCCGGGTCAAACCGCTGCGGCTTCGGCGGTCTCGCGCGCCGCGGTTTAAAAAAGTGCAACGTTGCAGACGGTTGGCCCGCGCGGTTGACCGGTGACCCGGAAGTTTTCAGGAACCTGCTCGGTGACTCTCCGCGCCAATAGTTCCACAGGGACAATGCGGAAATTCACTTGCCTTTCCACGCCCTTCCATCGCAATATACTGGGCAAGCTAAGCCCATTGCGCGATGCGACTGCCCCCACCCTGCTCGCAGTCGAATCGCTGCACAAAATCCAGCGTTACTCGCTCCTTGTGGGCTCAACTCAGAGGGGAGAAGATGCAAATGCGTCTCCTGGTTTTCTCCATCGTCATCGGCGCCGTCCTGCCCGTCGCTTCCGGCCAAACCTCCGTCTCAACTTCGGCTCACACTCTGCCCCCGGTCCTCTCCGCCGTCGACGCTGCCCAGCACGTTGGCGAGAACCGCACCGTCTGCGGCCAGATTGTCAATGAATACACCTCCGCCACCAGCCACGGCACCCCCACCTTCATCGATCTCGACCAGCCCTATCCGCACTCCGTCTTCGACCTCGTCATCTGGGGCGACAACAAAGACACCGTCGGCGCCTTCCCCAAAACCGGCAAGGTCTGCGCCAGCGGCACCATCACCCTCTATCGCAACCGCCCCGAAATCCTTCTCCGCGACTGGCATAGCTGGTACATTCCCACCGATTCACCGCAACGCGCCTCCGTCCCCTAAGCTCATCAATCGGGATTTGCATTTCGTGCTGGGATGACGCACCTGTTAACCACCTCCCCCTGCGCAGCTGGCGGAAACAGTCCCCAGCTTTACCCGGCCAGGTTCACTCCACCGGCGCAGATGCACGACTTCACCGGCAAAACCGCTGCCCCCGCAGGGTTCACCCCACAGCAAGCAGCGTAAGCTCCCGCCGCGCACCGCCACTACAAACAAATAACAGACATCCACTCCTCAGTACCGTCCATGAACCAAAACGGAACTGCACAATCTGCCCCCGCAGGTTCACCCCACAGCAAGCAGCGTAAGCTCTCAACGTGCACCGCGGACACAACTGGATCTCGGCCTTCAACTCCTAAGTACTGTGAGTGAGACCCAAAACGGAACTGCACCCGTGTCCCCCCGCCCCGAACAAATCCTCCCCGCCAGGTTCACCCCACAGCAAGCAGCGTAAGCTCCCGCCGTGCACTGCCGATACTCCTGAATCTAGGACCTCAACTCCTTAGTACTGTATGTGAAACCAAAACGGAACCGCTTTCCGCGCCCAGCTCTCCGCTTCGCCAAACTTGGCAACAAATGTCAGGGCACTACTTTGGTCACCCGGCACAGTAAATAAGCTGGCCCCGGCCCCGCGGTTCTTCGAACGGGCACGCCTTCACACCTCACGGAAGAACACCGCCCCCCGTTGCACACGGCCAGGTTCACCCCACAGCAAGCAGCGTAAGCTCTCGCCGCGCACCGCCGATGCCACTGCATGCAGGAACTCAACCCTTAATACTGTCTCCGCAACCAAAAAACGGGATGATACCCGTGTCTTTGCGTTCGCGATCCGCCGGCAAACTGTGGCGCACGACCTCGCGAAACCTGCTCTCGGCGACGCGTCGTCAGACGCGGAGTCGAACCGGCCCCCTAAAGACCTGTGAAATAGCTCCGACTACAAATCCCCGAGGCTTTTTGCTGGGTGAATCGCGGCATCCTTAGGTCGCGCAACCACGCTTCTCCGCGATCTCTGTGCTCTCCGTCGTGAAAGCCCCCGACCGCTCCCGCATCCACGACCGCACACTCATCGCGTAAACCCCAATACAAAACAAATTCGCGGGAATAAATCCAAACTGCGCCGTCCGCAGACCAATCACGCAAATCACCACGCTGTTCACCCCTGCCACAACCAGGCCGGTCCACAATTTCCGCCCCACCAGCACGGTCGAAAGAACAGTTAGAGCGCACGACAACATATCCAGGCGAAACATGGCCGTAACAAACCCCCGCTTTCAGTCTGCGGGCAATCCGCCCGATTCGCGGTGACGCAACGCACAATCGGAACCGCACTACTTCCGTTTCCGTATCAATAGTCACTAGGCTCCCGCACATCCGCCCGCATGACGTTTGTCATAAGCGATTCCTGACAATCGGCACTGCAACTTCTCACTCCCATCGCCCACCATGGGATCAACGTGAAGAACCCAACCACATTCCGCCTCTGGGCAATCGCGCCGCTCCTCATCGGACTCTTGCTGCCTTCCGCCGCCCGAGCACAGCAATGCGCCGACACCCTCCGCATCGAAGGAATCGTCCTCGACCCCACCGGCGCAGCCCTCCCCAACGCCGCCATCAACGTCAAAAACGGCCCCAGCACCACCACCGACCCCACCGGACACTACGCCCTCCCCTGCATCCCCGAAACCGCATCGCGCGTCACCGCAACCGCCTCTGGCTTCGCCGCCGCCAACCTCCCCATCCACGCGCACGCCGGACAAACCCTTCACCTCGATTTCCATCTCGCCCTCGCCACTGTCACCACCAACGTCCAGGTCGGCGGTGACGACGACGGCGCCACCCTCGACTCCGATCGCGGCATCGGCACTCACACCCTCACTCAGAAAGACATACAGCAACTCGCTGACGACCCCGACGATTTCCAACGCCAGCTCCAGATTCTCGCCGCAGCCAACGGCGGCGCTCCCGGCGCGGCCCGCATCACCGTCGACGGCTTCCAGAACTCCAGCGCCCTCCCGCCCAAAGGCTCCATCGCGCGCATTGTCACCGCGCCCGACCTTTTTTCCGCCGAGTACGATACGCCTCCTTACGCTGGCGGACGCGTCGAGATCTATACGAAGCCCGGTGCTTCCAAAGTTCACGGCGCGCTTTTCTTGACCGACAGCGACAGCGTCTTCAACGCCACCGATCCCTTCTCCACCGTCGCCACGCCCGCAGGCAAGCGCCGCTATGGCTTCGAGCTCAGCGGCCCCATCACCAAAACCAAAAGCGACTTCTTCCTCGCCCTCGAAAAACGCGACATCGACGAATTCAACATCGTCAACGCCATCACCCTCGACTCAAGCAACAACCAAACCCCGCTCCACCAATCTGTCGCCGCTCCCCAGCGCCTTTGGATCGCCTCCGCTCGCGGCGATTTCCAGGCCACGAAATCCGACATGTTCACTCTCTCCTTCGCCGCCCATACCAACGACCTCACCAATCAGGGCATCGGCGGCTTCGTCCTCCCCGACGCAGGCTACGACTCAACCGTCAGCGAGTACGACCTCCGCGCCACCAACACCCAAACCATCAGCGTCAACCTCCTCCACGAAACCCACATCGGCTGGACGTGGAAAGACACTGTCCAGTCTCCGCTCTCCACCACCCCCAGCCTCAACGTCGCAGGATTCTTCCTCGGCGGCGGCAGCACCGCGCAACAACTCAACGACCTCGAACGCAACCTCGAAGTCGATGAGGACCTCATCTACACCCACAAAAAACAAACCTGGAAAATCGGTGCGCAGTCCCTCGGCATCTTTGTCCACGAAACCGATCCCATTACTTTCAACGGTGCGTTCACCTTCGCCGGCGGCACAGCGCCCGTCCTCGACGCCAACAGCAACCCCACCGGCGCAACCACCAC
>JBAVUB010000495.1:0-4169 GCA_049696575.1 Acidobacteriaceae bacterium
GTCATAGGGGATCTTCATCCAAGTGTAAACTGGCGGGTGAAGCCCCTTCGCGCCCACATTTCCACCGCCGCAGTTCTGGCGGCCGTTGTGCTTTTGGGGGGATGTCACAGTGCGCAGAAGACGAGCGGAGTGACACAACAACAGGCGGGGGTAAAGAAGTATCACATCCGAGGAATTGTGGTATCGAGCGATGCGAAAACCGGTGCGGTGACGGTGGATACGGACGCGATTCCTGGCTATATGGATGCGATGACGATGCCATACACGCTGGCGCAGCCGAACATTGCGAGCGAGCTGCATCCCGGCGACACGATTACGGCGACGCTGGCCGTTTCGGCGGACGCGGATGTGCTGGATGAGATTGTCGTCGTCGCGCAGGCAAAGCCCGATTACAAGCCGGCGGTGACGTACAACGACCTCGAACCCGGCGAGACGGTTCCCGATTTTCGCTTTCTGAATCAGAGCGGGCGGATCGTGCGTCTGGAGCAATGGCACGGCAAGGTGGTGCTGCTGACGTTCATCTACACCCGGTGTCCGCTGCCGAATTTCTGCGTGCGGATGAGCCGGAATTTTGCCGAGATCGACAAGATGCTGGAGCAGGATCCGAAGCTGTATGCCAGCACCCATCTCCTGAGCGTAAGCTTCGATCCGAAATACGATACGCCGCAGGTGCTGCGCAGCTACGGCGGCGCCTATACGGGCAACTATACGAAGGAGACATTCGCGCATTGGGATTTTGCGGCGCCAACCGAGCAGGAGCTGCCGAAGCTGCTGCGGTTTTTCGATGTGGGCGCAACTCCGGAGAAAGACGGGACGATCACGCATTCGCTTTCGACGGTGGTGATTGGGCCGGACGGAAAGATTTATAAGTGGTATCCGGGCAACGAGTGGACGCCGGGGCAGGTGCTCGATGATGTGCGGAAGCTGGCCGGCGCGTGAAGGCAGGATGGTCCAGGAAATGGTGGTATGACCGCTAAGGCGAGAGGTGAATGGACGATGGAAAACGCGCTGACAATCCGCAAAGAGGCTGAGCTGGATTTTTTGTCGCTGGGCGCGCTGGTGCACCGGCTCGATCCGGGAATCATTCCATTTCGCAAGGCGACGGAATGCGCGATCCACGTGAGCGGCGGCGAGTTCAACGTTGCGGCTAACCTGGCAGATTGTTTTGGGATGAAAACAGCGATTGCCTCGGCGATGGTGGATTATCCGATCGGCGACCTGATCGCGGAGCGAGTGCGGGCGATGGGCGTGCGCCCGCACTATCGGCACTTCAAACACGATGGCGTGACCGGGCCGAATATGGCGACGGTGTACAGCGATCGCGGTTTCGGAGTGCGCGCGCCGGTGGTTTTCTACAATCGGTGCAATGAGGCGGCGGCGCAACTGAAGCCAGGGGATTTCGACTGGAAGACGATTTTTACAGGCGGTGTGCGCTGGGTGCACAGCGGAGGCATTTTCGCGGCCTTGTCGCCGACGACGGCGCAACTGGCGGTCGAGATGATGACGGCTGCGAAGAATGCGGGCGCGGTGACATCGTTCGATCTGAACTTCCGGGAGAAGCTGTGGAAGGTGAGTGGCGGCGCGGACCGCGCGGTCGAAGTGATCGCGCGCATCGTGGAACACGTCGATGTGCTTGTCGGCAACGAAGAAGATTTGCAAAAGGGTTTGGGAATCGAAGGGCCAAAAGTGGAAGACAAGACGAAATCTAAACTCGATCCCGGAGTGTTCTTCGGGATGATCGACAAGGTAGTGAAGAAGCATCCGCAGGTGAAGGTGGTGGCGACGACCTTGCGCGATGTGCATTCGACGAACCGGCACAGCTGGAGCGCGGTCGCGTGGGTCGATGGACAGACATACTCGGCGCCGACCGCGGAACTGGATGTTTACGATCGCGTGGGCGGCGGAGATGGTTTCGCGGCGGGATTCTTTTACGGGCTGCTGACGGGCGCCGATCCGGAAGAAGCAGTGAAGCTGGGATGGGCGCATGGGGCCCTGCTGACGACGTTTCCGGGAGACACAACGATGGCGACGCTGGATCAGGTGCAGGCCTTTGCGAAGGGCGGGTCGGCGCGGATACAAAGGTAGCGTCCTCAACCTGGCTGGGTTGCTGCCGGTCTCCAGTAGACTGGTTGGACGGGAGGGCGCATGGCCAAAGTGACAATTTTGTTCGGTCTGCTGCTGATCATGCTGGGCGTGATCGGGTACGTGGGCACAGGTTGGAAGGCGCCGACCGCGTTGATTCCGACTTATGCCGGAATTTTGTTCACCATTCTCGGATTCCTGGCGCGCAAGGGAAGCCAGAAGCGGCGCATGCTGATGATGCACATTGCTGTGACGCTGGGGCTGCTGGGATTTCTGGCGACAGCGAAATCGATCTGGGACTTCATCCAGATGGAGCGAGGGCATGTGTTTGCCCGGCCGATTGCGGTCGAGGACAAGGCCGTGATGTCGACCATGCTGCTGATTTATGTGCTTCTTTGCGTGCGTTCGTT
This sequence comes from Acidobacteriaceae bacterium, assembly GCA_049696575.1. Classification (GTDB taxonomy): domain Bacteria; phylum Acidobacteriota; class Terriglobia; order Terriglobales; family Acidobacteriaceae; genus Palsa-343. The sequence continues at coordinate 2,493 of JBAVUB010000495.1, forward strand.
CATCAAGGCTGGAAGACAACCGGTAATCAGCAGCCAGTAGCCGGTAGCCGGCGTGCAGCGGGGTAGCGTGCGAATGGGTTCGGTGCCAGGAGTCAATGCGGAGCGTGGTAGCAGAGGTGCGCGAGCGCGGGCCGGCGCCGATTTGCCCAAGAAAAAACCAGACCTGAAGAAAGTAATGCCGGAAATCTGGAAGCTGGTCCGGCCGCGGCGATGGCTGCTGGTGGGTGGACTGGCTTTGGTTGCGGTGAATCGACTCGCTGGCCTGGTGCTCCCCCTTCTTACCAAACCCTTCGTCGATCAGGTGATCACGAAACATCAGGGCGCGCTGTTGCCGCGGTTGGTCGTCGAAGTATTTCTGGCCACCCTGCTGCAGGCGGTCACGTCGTTTTCCAACACTCAATTGCTCTCCAAAGCGGCACAGCGCATGATCGCCGATCTGCGCCAGCAGGTGCAGCAACACATCGGCCGGCTTTCGGTGAGCTTCTACGATGCGAACCGGACCGGCCTGCTCGTCTCGCGAATCATGAACGACGTGGAAGGCGTGCGCAACCTGGTCGGGACCGGGCTGGTGGAGTTTGTCGGCGGCCTGATGACATCGTTCATGGCGTTCTTCTTTCTGCTTCACCGGGCGCCGCGCATGACGCTGATTGTCTTCTCGGTGATCGGGGCCTTCGTGCTGATCCTGCAGCGAGCGTTCAAAACCATTCGGCCCATCTTTCGGGATCGGGCGAAGATCACCGGCGAAGTGACGGGGCGGCTGACCGAGAGCCTGGGCGGCGTGCGGGTCGTGAAGGGCTATCACGCGGAGAAGCGGGAAGCCGGAGTCTTCACCGAGGGTGTTCTGCGACTGCTGGACAACGTCATGCGGTCCCTCACCGCGACCAGCCTGCTTTCGATGGCGGCTACCACGGTGCTGGGCGTGGTGGGCGGCCTGGTGATGCTGATGGGCGGCCACAGCGCTCTCGGTGGGCACATGACGGCCGGCGACTACACGCAATATCTGGCGTTTCTGGCTTTCATGATTGCGCCGGTTTTCCAGATCGTGAACATCGGCACGCAGCTGACCGAGGCAGTGGCTGGGCTGGACCGCACGATGGAGATCCTGGCCGAGAAAGATGAGTTTGCCGATCCGGCGCGGGTCCAGACGCTCGATGAGATCGTAGGCGACGTGCGGTTCGAGGATGTGCAATTCTCCTACGAAAAAGACAAGCCGGTGCTCCACGGCATTTCGTTCGATGCGCAGCCCGGAACGGTGACCGCGCTGGTGGGGTCGTCGGGGTCGGGGAAGTCGACGATCATCAGCCTGGTGTGCGCATTTCACAAACCGGACTCCGGGCGCGTGCTGGTGGACGATGTCGACCTGGCAACGGTGCGGCTGGACAGCTATCGATCCCAGCTGGGCGTGGTGCTGCAGGAATCGTTTTTGTTCGACGGGACGATCCGGGAAAACGTGATGTTCTCGCATCCGGATGCGACGGAAGACGAGTTTCTGAGCGCATGCCGCATTGCGCGGGTGGATGAGTTTGCGGAGCGGTTTCCGGATGGGTACGACACGATCGTGGGCGAGCGTGGGGTGAAGCTGTCGGGTGGGCAGCGGCAGCGGCTGTCGATCGCGAGGGCGATTCTGGCGAGTCCGCGGATTTTGATTCTGGACGAGGCGACATCGTCGCTCGATTC
>JBAVUB010000496.1:0-6709 GCA_049696575.1 Acidobacteriaceae bacterium
GCCTTGAGGATGAGCAGCGCGCCGTTGAGGGTGTAGCGGGATTCCTCGTTAGAGATGGCGAAGATCGTGCGCGCGATGAGGGTGCGCAGGGAGGCTACGGGGATCTTCGTGACGCCGCCTTCAGGGAAGTCTGGGACCTGGGGGAAGTTGGCGCGGGCCATGCCCACCATGCGGGTGTTGGAGCGGCCGGCGCGAATCTGGACCCAGTGGTTCTCGAGCAGCTTGACGGACATGTCGCCGTCGCCGAGGAGGCGGATGTAGTCGTAGAGCTTGCGCGCGGGGATGGTGCAGGAGCCGGGCTTTTTGACCTTGGCGGCGCAGGAGGTGCGGATGCTCTGATCGAGGTCGGTGGCGGTGATGACAATGCGGTCGCCATCGGCTTCGAGCAGGAAGTTGGAGAGGATGGGGATGGTGGTTTTGCGTTCGACGACGCTTTGCGTGGCCGTGAGCTCACGCAGAAGATCCTGACGACTGACGGTGATCTCCATAGTCGCTCCCTGAACGGCCTTTTCCTCTTCGACAGCCGGCATGCTGGTGCTCCCCCGAATCAATTGGACTCACTGTACACCAGGCGGGGCGGTGGGCGGCGGGGCGCACAGGGGTCAATCCATTCTAGAGTCATGGGACGGGATTGTGCTCTCTGGAAAACGGGGATGTTTTGTGTTTTGTGGTTGAGGGGCGTTGGAGACGGCGATGCACAGGGGCGGCTACGGGTAGAAGAGGTTCTTAGAATTTAGTTCTTACCTAGTAGTAGTAGTCGTTTGGGTCGGAAAAGTGGAAAGGCGATGGGAAACCGCTGGGGGAGCGGGGGCGGAGGCGGTGCGAGTTTTAGAAAACGTGGGTGTGGGAATGAGGGGATCGCGGAAATCGGGAGTTGGGGACGGAGTGGAGGCACAGGTTGTCCACGGGTTTCACAGAGGATAGGTCTTCGGGGTGTGGAAAGGGGGCGGGGTGAGTGGAAAGGGTGGCTTGGAGCAAATGGGGCGCGGGTGCGGGAGGGACCGGCGATACACAGTCGGGCAGGACCGCGACTGTGGGTGAGAGAAATGGGGGAGGGCCTGGGGGAGGGAAATTAAAGCGCGCAGGGTCTGGGTTCGTGGTGGTTTTAGTCTGTGCTGGCGGAATCGCTGTGGCTGATGGTGACGCCTCCGTTGACGGTCTGCACGTGGATAGTTGAGCCGCCGCTGCCGAGATCGGTGTTGAGGCGGTTCTTGATCTCGCCCTGGATGGTAATGGGGAAGTTGACGTTGATGCCGCCGTTGACGGTGCCGGTTTCAAGATGGGCGGAGTAGTGTTCGGGGAGGCGAAGGTCGATGCCACCGTTGGTGGTATCGGCGTGGAGACCCTCTCCCTGCCAGTGATCGCCGTCGAGCGAGACGTTGAGGCCGCCGTTGACGGTGTGGCCCTGCACTTCGCCGGCGAGACGGTCGATGGTGACGCCGCCGTTGGTGGTTTCAAAATGCACATTGCCGTTGAGGCGGGTGAGGTCGATGCCGCCGTTCATGGTGTGGAGGTTCGCGGCGAGATGCTGCGGGACGTGGAGGTGGTAGTCAATGGAGTAGCCGGTGCGGTTGAAGAAGTGCACGTGCGGGCCGTGATCGCGGAGATCGCCGTCGTTGGTGTCGATGACGATTTGGTTGAGGAGGTCGTTGGCTTCGGATTCGGAGGGCGCCCAGGCTGTGACGCGGGCTTCGAGGGCGACGTCGGAGCGGTCTTCACCGGTGACGTCGATGCCGCCATTCGTGGTGTCGACGCTGAGGTGGCCGGAGGGGAGGGCAAAAGTGGTGCGGCGCATCTGACAGACGTGGGCTTCGCCCCAGTGGTTGCCGTTGTCGTCACAATCGCCGGTGTGCCAGTTGCCGGCGGGCTGCGCGGCGGCGGCGCGAACATAGCGGTGCGAATGCGGAAGCGCGAGCCCAAGAATGACGAGGGCGGTGAAGCAGACGATGAACAGACCGAAGCGGCGCATGGCGCGGACCTCGCTGGGTGGATACGCGGATGGGTGCATAGCAGTTCCCTTAGGTTGCGAATGGGGGGACCCGAACAAGGAGAAGAGAGCACGCCGTGTGCCGTAAACGGGGGTTTGGCGGGGTTGGGAAATCAGGGACTTAGGCGGGGTGGGGATGGGAGTGGGTGTCCGGGCGGGGGAAAAGTGTTCGGGAGTGGACACGAAAGGCAGGCAACAGGGAATAGGGAACAGGGAATAGAAAAGCCGGGATTGTGGCGTGGCTTTGGTTGGGTTTGAGGTCGTGGATGTATAAAGTGGAACATAGTGTAGTGGGTGTGCTCAATGAACCGGAGATCATTTGTCGAACTGGTGGCCGCGTCTGCGGGTTCGCTGTCACTGTCTTGTGCAGGGCAGGAGGCTCAAATGACCAGAACTGAGCCAATCATCGTGGGACCTGGCCAGACACGGCATGCCGATGGCCGTTCCCTGGTGGTTCCAGACGAATTGCAGTGCAAGGTGAGAACGGCAGACCTCGGAGGTCGCCTCTGTATTATGCTGGCCGACCACAATCCATGGGAAGGGCCACCCCTTCATAGTCACCGCGACGGCGACGAATGGTTCTATGTCGTCAAAGGTGAATTCGTATATGAAGTTGGAGGAAAGTTGTATCGCGTGGTCGAAGGGGGCAGTCTGGTAGCCCCTCAGAAGATTCCGCACCGGTACATCAACGGACCTACAGCCGGCACCCTGTTCGTCGGGCTTACTCCGGGAGGCAGACTGGAGGAGTTCTTCGAAGAAGGCGCCCGACGACGCAGAAACCCAGGTCCTACGCCTCCCAGCCGCGAAGAGATAGTTGCTTTATACGCCAAGTACAACGTGGATTACCTCGGCGGAAGATTGACAGAGGAAGACTTCAAGAAAGCCACAACGTGAATGAGCACGCCCTGGCCTTTTCTTTTGAGGAGCCCTATCTGTCAGCGAGCAGGCATTAGCCATTGAAAGAGAAAGCGCCGCCAGGATTTGCAAAGGTGGCACTAATGGTGGCGGGCCGGCGGGAAGACGGCAGCATGGGCGAACGCGTTCGCCCACAATAGATGGACAGCGCGGCAAAAAGGAACAGAAAACGCCGTAATAAAACGTTTGACCCTGACGCCGGCGGTTATGGAAGGCCGGAGGCGATTCTGCTTTCGAGGCTTGCCACTCAACGCTTCCGCTCCCAGAACTCTTCGTGGCGGTCGTCGCGGAAGCGAATGCCGGTGATGCGGCCTTCCGTATCGTGCTCGAAGGTGAGGCGGCGGGTGCCTCCGGTGGGATAGAAAAACGTGGTTGGGTTTTCGGGCAACAGCTCGGTGACTTCGCCGATGCGGTCGCGGGAGAAAAGCTTCTCTCCCTGGCGGTAGATGGTGGCGACCACTTCGTTCTGGTCTTCGTAATCGCCGGCGTAGGCGTTGTAGACGGCGGGATCGACTTTGGCGGGGACGGGATGAACGGGGATGAGGATCTGTTCTGAGACCGCGGTGAGTTTGGGAATGGCGCTGAGACGCTGGGCGAGCATCCAGTGCGGCAGCTCAGGCTCGGCATAGGCGCGATCCCAGACGTTGTGCTTGATGCCTGCGTATTCCCAGTAGCGGACATCGCCGCCGCTGGCTTTGAGCGCCTGGTACATGAGCAGCGACTGGCGCGGGTTGACGATGGGGTCGTCGGCGCCGTGGAAGATCCACGTGGGCGTGCGGCCGATGGCCTGCGCGTATTCGGCGGGGAGCGTCGCGACCTCGCGCCAGCGATCGGGCTGATACGACCAGAAGACGCCGCCGCAGACGGGAATGAGCGCGGCGAAGCGATGCGGGTAGGCCCTGGCGATTTCCCACGTGCCATAGCCGCCGAGCGAGAGACCGGTGAGGTAGACATGTTCGCGGTCGCCGTGGAACTCCTTGATTTCGGCGTCGAGCGCGGCGATGGCCATCGCCATCATGTCGGGATCAGTCCAGTGGTGATGGCTGAAGGGGACCTGGGGCATGACCACGACGAAGGGCCAGCGGTCCGGATGGAGGCGGATGGCCTGGGGAAGGCCGATCTGGGTTTCGTCCATGCCCTCGGAGCCGCGCTCGCCGGAGCCATGGAGGAAGAGGATGACGGGCCAGGTTTGTTCGCGGTTCCAGTTTTCCGGCAGATAGACGACGTAGCGGTGGAGGACGCCGTTGATTTCGAGCGAGCGATTGAGGAAGCCGGTGTCCTGGAGGCGGGTCGCGGCGTGGGCAGAGAGAGCAAGAAAGAGAAATGAAAAGGCCAGAAGAGGGCGTCGGTGCATCGGTTGAAGACAGGGTACAGGGTACAGGTTGCAGGGTACAGAGAAAGCATCGCCAGAGGGGAGCGGAGGGCGAGCAAAGACCGAGCGAGAAGACGAGCGGACGGCGAGAGCCAAGCGGCGAGAGGTGCTGTCCGGGAATGGACAGTGGCGTTGGATTGTGGACGACGCTGGCTCGGCGCGGCAGGTTCGCTCAAGGCATAATCCATTCATTCTGTGACGAATCAGCCTTTTCATGGGATGGCGTGGCAGATGCAGAAATCCATTCGGGGATCTTCTGTCTGTAGCGGAGGGATCGATGCACGAAATCTGGAATGATTTGCGGGTTGCGGCGCGGCGGCTACGCCATTCGCCGGGATTTGTGCTGGTGGCGGTGCTGTCCCTGACCATGGCGATTGCCGCGAGCCTGGTGGTATTCGGCGTGATGAACGCGGCCATTCTGCGGCCGCTGAATGTCGCCGGGGCGGACCGGCTGCAGATGCTGGAGCAGAAGCCGCACGGATACATCAGCCAGTCGTATCCCGACTATCAGGATCTGCGGGCGCGGAACACGACCTTCAGCGATATGGCGACGTACCGGATCGGCGAAGTGGCGGTGAGCCTCCAGGGAAGCGCGACGAAGAAGAGCTGGATGTATGAAGTGTCGGGCAGCTACTTCGACATGCTGGGCGTGCAGCCGGAGGTGGGACGGCTGATTCATGCGAGCGACGAGCACGGGCCGAATTCGGCGCCGTACATCGTGCTGAGCGACAGCTACTGGAGAGCGCACTTTGGGGGCGATCCCCGGGTCATTGGATCGGTGGTGGACCTGAACAAGAATCCGTTCACGGTGATCGGCGTTGCGCCTGCGGAGTTTCACGGGACGGAACTGTTCCTGTGGCCGGATTTCTTTGTCCCGATGGTGAATGAGCAGCAACTGGAGGGATACAGCTTCCTCGACAAGCGCTACAACCACGGCTTGTTTGTCATTGGAGAGATAAAACCGGGGGTGACGCTGCAGCAGGCGTCGAACGACCTGAATACGGTTGCGGCGCAAATGGCGAAGCAGTATCCCACCGAGGACGATCAGTTCGGCATTCGGCTGGTGACGCCGGGCTTGTTCGGCGATCAGGTGGGCGACGCGGCGCGGGGCTTCCTGAGCGGCGTGCTGGTGCTGGCGCTGCTGGTACTGATCGCAGCGTGTGTGAATCTGGCGAGCATTTTTGCGGCGCGGGCGGCGGATCGCGGGCGCGAGCTGGCCATCCGCATGGCGATTGGTTCGAGCCGCTGGCGCATGCTGCGCCAGGTGCTGGCGGAGGCGGCGCTGCTGTCGGTGTTTGGCGGAGCAGCGGGGACATTCGTTGCGGCTGCGCTGCTGAAAGTGCTGAGCCAGTGGCGGCCGATCGCGGCGTTTCCGATCCACGTGACGGTAATGGCGGATGCCCGTGTGTACGCCATCGCGGTGCTGCTCGCCGGCGCGAGTTGTGTGCTGCCGGCGTTGCTGACAGTGCGGCAGATTTGGCAGATCGACGCCATGCAGGTGATGAAGGGATCGGCGACAGGCGTCTTCCGGCGGCTGACGGTGCGCGACGTGCTGCTGGGACTGCAGGTGGCGCTCTGCGCGTTGCTGGTGACGTGCGCGCTGGTGGGGTTGCGCGGGATGAGCCGGCAACTGCACGCACCGATGGGATTCCAGCCCGAAGGGGCGGTGCTGGCGCAGACGGAGATGAAGATGGCCGGGTACTCCGACGAGTCGTCTTTTCCCGTGCAGAAACGGATGATTGAGGAAGCGTCGCAGATTCCGGGCGTAACGGCTGTGGGCACCATCGACGAAACGCCGTTGAGCACCGGGGGCAGCAGCACGCCGGTTTGGCGGGAGGGAACGCAGGACTTTCGCGTTTCGAACAGCATCACGACGGCGCATTTCTTCACCATCTCGCCGGGGTTGTTGCAGGCTGCGGGGACGCACCTGGTGGCGGGCCGCGATTTCACCTGGCACGACGACAACACCACACCGCACGTGGCTCTGGTGAATGAGACGTTCGCGCGAACCGTATTTGGGAATGTCCACGTTGCGGTGGGCCGTCGATTCGCGGAGCCGGGACGAACAGCGACGATCTATGAAGTGGTGGGCGTGGTGGAAGACGGGAAATACGATTCGCTGACCGAGGATCCGCAGCCCGCGATGTTCTGGCCGCTGGCGCAGAACAACGAAAACGATACGACGCTGGTGGTGCGCTCGAACCGTCCGCCAGCGGAGATTACAGCGGCGCTCGAACCGATGCTGGAGAAGATCGACCCAAGTTTGCCGTTTACGCTGCAGAGCTGGCCGGATGCGCTGGCGCTGGTGCTGTTCCCGGCGCGGGTGGCTACTGTCGCGCTGGGAATCCTGGGGCTTTTGGCGGGCATGCTGGCGGCAACGGGTATCTTCGGCATGGCCAGCTACGCGGTGGCGCGGCGTCTGCGCGAGATGGGCA
>JBAVUB010000497.1:0-3969 GCA_049696575.1 Acidobacteriaceae bacterium
AATCCTGCCGCTCCTGACCATCCTGCTTCTCTCCCCGTCGTTCGTCCGCGCAGAAACCGTCCCCGGCCTCGGCTCAGCCACCTTCCCGACTTCGACGCACTCCGCACCCGCGGCCCGCGAATTCATGCGAGGCCTGCTCCTGCTCCACCTTTTTGAATACGACGATGCTGCCGGCTCCTTCATCGCTGCCGAAAAGGCGGACCCCGGTTTCGCCATGGCGTACTGGGGCGAGGCCATGACCTTCAATCATCCGGTCTGGAACCAGGTCGACGTCGAGGCCGGTCAGGCGGCTCTGGCCAAATTTGCTCCCACGCCGGAAGCCCGCGCCCAGCGCATTGCCGATTCACGCGAACGTGCCTGGTTCAGCGCGGCTGAAATTCTTTACAGCGGCGTCGGCAGCAAGCCCGAGCGCGACGCCCGTTACGCCGAGGCCATGCACCAACTGACCCACGAGTATCCGAAAGACGACGAAGCCCAGCTCTTCTATGCGCTTGCGCTGCTTGGCAAAAGCGAAGGCGTGCGCGACGTTCCCACCTACCTGCAGGCCGCGGCCATCGCGAAAACTGTCTTCGCCCGCAACCCCGACCATCCCGGCGCGGCCCACTACTGGATCCATGCCATGGACGACCCGCAGCACGCCGCGGGAGCTCTCATCGCCGCGCGTGCCTTGTCGAAGATCGCCCCCGATGCGGCGCACGCGCAACATATGTGCTCGCATATTTTCCTGGCATTGGGCATGTGGGATGACGTGGTCGAAGCCAACCTCGCAGCAAGCACCGTGGCGAACCGGCAGGACGCCGCTCGAGGAAGACCGCCCGGACATTGCGGCCACGGCAGGTACTGGCTGGAATACGGCTACCTCGAACTGGGTCGGCTCGCCGACGCAAAGAGCGTCGTTGCCGGCTGCCGCCAGGAAGCGATGCAGCCCGGAATGGCGGCGAGGGCCCGCGATGTCGTCGATCCTGACGAAGCGGTGGTTTCCTCTTTCGTCGAGATGCGTGCCCGCTATCTCGTCGATACCGGGCGCTGGCAGGATGAAGTGGCCGCGTGGAAAGTCGACATGGGCGATGCGCTCATCTCGGAAATCAACGATGCCTTCGCCACAGGCTTTGCTGCCGCCCAACGCGGCGATCTGCCCACCGCCAAAAACGCTCTCGCTACGCTCACCGGCCTTGTCCCGCGCACGCCGACTGCCTTCGATCAAGCCGGCACGCCCCCATCCGATCCCACGCGCCAGGTTCCGCAGATTCAGAAACTGCAGCTCCAGGCCGTCATCCTCTCGGCAGAAGGCCACGCAGACGAGGCCGTAGCCATGGCGCAGCAAGCGGTCGCCGCCGGCGAAGAATTGCCCTACGCCTTCGGCCCTCCCAGTCCGGAGAAGCCCTCGTACGAGCTTCTGGGTGATCTCCTGCTGAAAGAGAACAGGAATGCGCCCGCGCGTGTGGCGTTTGAAGCTTCACTGCGGCGCGCTCCCGAACGAACCGAATCCCTGTTGGGCCTGGCGCGCGCGGAAAGCGCAATGGGAGACAAGCCAAAAGCCACCGCCACTTACCGTCACGTTCTCGAGATTTGGAAAAATGCAGACCCCGACTACGGCCCGCGAGACGAAGTTCAGCGCAGTCTCTCGTCTCCGTCGCACGCCGCGCATTAGAACCATGGATTTGGCCAGAATGACCCCGGTCTCGATTCGACCTGCCGCCAGCTGTGAATGAGCCGAGACAGACGTCACCCCGCAGAGGTCAGGACAGAGGTTCGAAAAATAATTTCGCGACCTTGTCGATTGGCCGAAGCTTCATCCGTCATGGGAGTGAGGCGGCCACCGCCCACAATCAACAACGGAGGATGGAATGCAATACTTACTGACGCTTTACATCGATGAGTCCAGCTTCGGCCGGATGACACCCGAGCAACAGCAGCAGGGCAGCGCAGCCTACATGGCTTATACCGAAGCACTGCGATCCGCCGGCGTGCTGATCAACTCCAACCGGCTGCGGCCTTCAGCCACGGCGACAACGCTTCGCACAGGCAACGGAAAGACGCAGGTTCTCGACGGGCCTTATGCTGAATCGAAGGAACAGCTCGCCGGATACTATCTGATCGAGGCATCCGACCTGGATGCGGCGATGCAGTGGGCCGGCAAATGCCCTGCGGTGCAGCATGGAGTCGTCGAAGTGCGCGCCATCTGGCCGATGTGACGGCTCCAGCCGAACCGAATCGATGCGAAGCCAGGAACGTGATCCGTGGTGAATCCTGCATGCGACGATGGAGCTTATGCGGCTGCGGAGGCTGTAGCCCTTCGCAGCCGCAGCAAGCTCATCGCGTACCTGGCCGCGCGGTTCGGAGACGTCGCCGCTGCGGAAGATGCCTTATCGGAGGCCCTTGCGTCGGCATTGTCGGTGTGGCCACACCAGGGCTGCCCCGACAATCCCGAAGCGTGGCTGCTCACCGCCGCGCGCCGAAAACTGATCGACGAGATCCGTCGCCATCGCCCTGCCTCAACCGAAGAGGACCCGGAGCAGCTGGCCGATTCCATGATCGCGGCCGCCGATAACGAATTTCCCGATCGCAGGTTGGCCCTCCTTTTTGCCTGTGCGCATCCGGCCATTGATCCGGCTATTCGCGCGCCACTCATGCTGCAGGCCGTGCTGGGATTGGAAGCCGCGCAGGTCGCGTCCGCCTTCCTCATTTCGCCGACTGCCATGGCCCAGCGACTGGTTCGTGCAAAAACGAAAATCCGCGAGGCCGGTATCCCTTTCCGCATCCCCGAACGCAACGAACTGGCTGACCGCCTGGAATCGGTGCTGGATTCGATCTACGCGGGCTTTGCGGAAGGATGGGTGGATGCCGCAGGCACCGATCCGGCGCGTCGCGAATTGGCCGGCGAGGCAATCTTTCTCGGCAGACTCCTGACCCAGTTTCTCCCCGATCAGCCGGAGGCCTGGGGCCTGCTCGCCCTCATGTTGTACGCCGAAGCGCGCAGACCCGCCCGCCGCTCGCGCGCGGGAGAATTCGTTCCCCTCAGGAGTCAGAACACCACGCTGTGGGACTGGGGAATGATCGAAGAAGCCGAAGCCGCGTTGCACTATGCGAGTCGCACCCGGCGCATCGGACGATATCAGCTGGAAGCCGCTCTCCAGTCCGCCCACGTCGAAGGCGCCCGCACCGGATCCTTGTCCTGGGCCGCCGTCGTTCGCCTCTACGACGCGTTGGTTCAGCTCACCAACTCCCCGGTTGCATCCATCAACCGCGCACTGGCCGTCGCGGAGTTACAAGGGCCCGATGCTGGGTTGGCGGCACTGGAGGCGGCAGGCGCCGACCGGCGCGTCGATGCGTATCAGCCGTACTGGGCAGCGCGCGCCAACCTGCTGGGTCGCACCGGATCCTATGGCGCTGCCCGCGACGCCTATCGACTGGCCATCGGCCTCGAAAGCGATCCAGCTGTCCGGGAATACCTCCGCAGGTGCTGCGAGGATCTTCCGCAGCGGAGTTGACGAAAGCCGGCCGAAGCACTCCGTGAGCATCCAACGTGAAAACCCCGAAATGTGGAAAACTTGTCAAGCTTTCGGCGCACGGTACGAAAGTTTTGTCCCTCATTCCACACCACTTCCGCCCTTATACGCTCAATGATATTTGGCGAGTTTTGATGCTGGATTTGGTATCCTGATAATAGGGGCAAAGAAAGATTTTTCCCCTGCAGATTCCAAACAGGAAGCCTCGCTCGAGCGAGGCTTTTCTCTTGCGGTCTGCTTTTCACTTCCCACTTCCCGGTGCCCGGTGCCCGGTTCTCGCTGGTTTCGCCGTTCTTGCGCCAACGGGAAGGGAAGGAGGGGGTATCGAGTTCGATAACATTTTGGAAGCATGATTTATCAACAACTTGCCGGATACCCCGGGGAGGGGGGAGGGGGGGTACGCTTTGATCTGGCTGTGCACTCGCAGTTTTCTCGGAGCTCACTCGCCGTTCACTCGTAA
>JBAVUB010000498.1:0-7140 GCA_049696575.1 Acidobacteriaceae bacterium
GTAGAAGCGGGCGCGGCGGTTGTTTTCGGATTCGCCCCAGTCGGAGGCGAGCCAGCCGGCTTCTTCCATGCGATGGAGGGCGGGGAAGAGCGAGCCGGGCTTGACGTTAAATGTGCCGTGAGTGATCTGCTCGATGCCGCCGCAGTCGCGCAGGGCGGTGCGGCGGGCTTCTTCGGGGGACATGCCCGCAGCGATGCGCTCGTCGGTGAGGAGGTCGGCGTAAGCGCGGACTTCGGCGTCGAGGCGTTGGTCGACCTGCTGCTTGTGGAGCAGGTTGCGGAGGAGGGAACGGAGCCAGGGTCGGGGTGTCATGCCGTTTCTCCTTAGGTGGCTTTGAGGGCGTTGGCCATGGCGAGGGCGACTTTGGACCACTGGGCGGTTTCCGCGCCGAGCTGGCGATGGCCGGCTTTGGTGAGGCGGTAAAAGCGGGCGCGGCGGTTGTTCTCGGATTCGCCCCAGTCGGAGGCGAGCCAGCCGGCTTCTTCCATGCGATGGAGGGCGGGGAAGAGCGAGCCTGGCTTGACGTTGAAAGTGCCATGGGTGATCTGGTCGACGCGGCGGGAGATGCCGAGGCCGTGAAGCTCGCCGGCGCAGAGGGCCTTGAGGATGAGGAGGTCGAGGGTTCCCTGGAGGAGGTTGGTCTGGTTGCGGTCCATGCAGCTCCTATCGATTCACTATATGAGTGTGCTTGGGGTCGTACAGAATGTCAATAGGAGTGGTCGTTTAGACGCTGGGTGATTTCAATTTGGAAAAGCGGCTTACGCCGAGTTTTGAGACGGCAATGGCTGGCCGCATGTTTGCCGTTACTCCGACACGGGTGTAGCCGGAATTTTATGTAACGTTGAACGTTCGCGCCACTGGCGCTAAAAAGTCGGTGTTTCCCGCCCGCCTGGGAACCAGGCGGATGCGCGGAAGCGTACCCGGATTATTGGGTCTTCCCATAGAAGTTCTATTGGTGTATGGTGGTTTCCCATAGAAGTTCTTGGGGACTTCCGGAAGACGTTCTATTGGAGGGGATGCTTGAGCCGTTCAGAGAAGGAGCAGGAGCTGCTGCTGGGGACGCTGGACATGCTGATCCTGCGGACGCTGGTGATGGGGCCGGCGCATGGGCACACCATCGCGCACGTGATCGAGCACACATCGGACGACGTGCTGCAGATTGAGCAGGGGTCGCTGTATCCGGCGCTGCATCGGCTGGAGGATCGCGGGTGGGTTTCGTCGTACTGGGGCGCGAGCGAGAACAACCGGAAGGCGCGATTCTACAAGCTCACGGCGCCCGGACGGAAGCAGTTGAAAGTGGAGACGCATCGCTGGAGCGAGATGGTGGGCGCGATTGGGCGAGTGCTGGGACAGGCGAAGCGGGCTTAGCGAAAAGCTTTTGGCCAGAAACTTTTAGCAAGAGACGTTTAGCAAGGAGCTTTTGGCAAAAGGCGAGCGCAGTGCGAGCGAGAAGCGAGGAACTGCCAGAGAAGGGCGAGCGTACCACGAGCGAGAGGGAACGAGCGAAAGGCGATTGAACAAGGAAGACGATGAGTTTGCAGCGTTATCTGCGACGGCGGGCGTGGGACGAGGAGCGGGTGCGGGAACTGGAAGCGCACCTGGCCCAGGAGACGGACGATAACGTGGCGCGGGGCATGACGCGGGAAGAGGCACGGCGGCGGGCGTGCATGAAGCTCGGCAATCCAACGGTGATACGCGAGGAGATCTGGAAGATGAACAGCTTTGTATCGGTGGAAGATATGGGGCGGGATATTCGCTACGCTTTTCGGCAACTGGCGCACAGTCCTGGGTTTGCGGCGATCGCGATTGTGACGCTGGCGCTGGGGATTGGGGTGAACACGGCGATTTTCAGCGTGGCGAACGGGTTGCTGTTCAGCTCGTTTCACATCCGCAACCAGAGCAACGTGGTGGAGCTGGGGTTCCGTCAGAAGGGCGGCGACTGGCAGCCGAATGTGTCGCTGCCGGAGTACGAGGAGATTGGTCGCGAGGGGAAAGCGGTTTTCGCGGAGACGGTGGCATACCAATGGGGCCTGGATGGGCTGAGCGTGGAGGGGAACAAACCGGATCGGACGTTCACTTCGTACGTGACAGGGAATTATTTTGAGGTGCTGGGCGTGGAGCCGCTGATGGGGCGGTTCTTTCATGCGGGCGAGGGCGAGACGCCAGGGGCCGATCCGGTGATGGTGCTGAGCTACGCGTACTGGCAGCGGCATTTCGGCGGAGACATGGGGATCATCGGGCGGCAGGCGCGGGTGGACAACCATCCAGTGACGATTGTGGGAGTGGCGCCGCGCGAATTTCGGGGGATGAACCCGGCGCTGAACCCGGAGGCGTATTTGCCACTGGCGATGATCGTGCCGCTGGAGTCAGAAACGCTGGCGGATTTTCACAAGCAGTCGAACCGGAACCTGTGGATGTATGGCCGGGTGCAGCCGGGGGTGACAAGGCAGCAGGCGGATGCAACGCTGGCGCTGGTCGCGCATCGCTTCGTGACTGCGGATCCGAGCACGGAAAAGGACGCGGAGGTGAAGACCTTTGCGGCGACGGCGGGGCGGACGGGATTCGATCCTGACAATCACCTGGGAACGGTGGCGATGCTGTTTTTGGCGCTGGCGGGGCTGGTGCTGCTGCTGGCGAGCGTGAACGTGGCGAACCTGCTGCTGGTGCGGGCGACGGTGCGGGAGCGAGAGATGGTGATCCGGTCCGCGCTGGGGGCGCAGCGGTTCCGGCTGATCCGGCAGATGATGACGGAGAGCTTTGTGCTGGCGCTGCTGGGCGGAGCGGCGGGGATCGGGCTGGGGATGTGGGGGAGCCACCTGCTGGGCACGGTGAACCTGAATACAGATTTGCCGATCAGCTTCGATTTCCCGAATGACTGGCACGTGTTCGCATTCTCGGCGGTGGTGGCGCTGGCGGCGGGTGCACTGGTGGGGATAGTGCCAGCGGTGCGGCTGGCGCGGGCGAATCTGAACCTGGTGCTGCGGGAAGGCGGGCGCGGAGTGGCGGGCGGAGGGCACAAGTTCCGCGACGCGCTGGTGATCGTGCAGGTGGGAAGCGCGCTGACGCTGCTGATTGTGGCGGGACTCTTTATTCGAAGCTTGCGGCAGAGCGAGCACGCGGAACTGGGATTCAATCCGGCGAACGTGCTGACGATGATGATGGATCCTGGAGAGCTGGGGTACAACGATCTGCGGTCGCGGGAATTTTTCCGGGATCTGATGCAGAGGGTGCGCGCGCTGCCGGGCGTGCAGGTGGCGACGATCGCGCAGTCGATTCCGATGGGGCTGCTGGGAAATGGAGGCGATACGGTGGCGGTAAGTGGGTATCAGCCGCCGTCGGGGCAGGCCGCGGCGTCAGTGAGCTACAACGTGGTGGGGACGGATTACTTTCCAACGATGGAGATTGGGCTGTTGGAGGGGCGGAGCTTTAACGAGACGGACGACGAGAAGCATCCTTATGTGGCGATCGTGAGTGCTGCGATGGCGAAGAAATACTGGCCGAACCAGGATGCGATGGGGAGAAAGTTCGCGATGGGCGCGGATCCTGGGCATCCGATGGAGATTGTGGGTGTGGCGAAGGATATGCGGTATCAGGGATTCGTCGGGCCGATCGCGCCGTATTACTACGTGCCCTTTGGGCAGCACTATGTGGGAAATTCGCTGGAGGCGCTGGAGGTACGGACGGCTGGGAATCCGGCGGGGATGATCGCGGAGGCGGAGGGCGCGATCCGCGGAATGGCGCCTGGGCTGCCGGTATTCCAGGTGAAGACGTTGCGGGATTCGCTGTATTCGCTGAATGGACTGTTGCTGTTCCAGATTGCGGCGGCACTGGCAGGAGTACTGGGGATGCTGGGGCTGGCGCTGGCGATCGTGGGAGTATACGGCGTGCTGTCATACGTTGTGAGCCAGCGGACGAGCGAGATTGGAGTGCGGATGGCGCTGGGCGCGGGACGCGGGGACATCCTGCGGATTGTCTACAAGCAGGGATTATGGATTGTGGGGATCGGCCTGGCGCTGGGGCTGGCCGCGAGTTTTGGCGTAGCGCATTTGCTGCGCAGCATGATTGTGGTCAGCCCGGGCGATCCGATGACATACGTGGGGGTGTCGGGGTTGCTGGCGGGGATAGCGATGCTGGCGTGCTACATTCCGGCGCGGCGGGCGATGCTGGTGGAGCCGATGCAGGCGCTGCGGATGGAGTAAGGCTCGTCGATGCTCGCGATTAGGGCGCTTTATTGAGCGGGCGGTTGAACATCACGCGGAGATCTATCGCCAGTTGCCCATGAGGACAAAGGGCGCCCAGTAGAAGGGATGGGCATAGCCGTTGGGAGCGTTGGGCGTTTCGTTCTCGACAACGACGCCGCGTCCGGTTGCGGTCCCTTGCGGTTTAACCTGGCCGAGAAGCAGATCGAGCTGGGCCTGGCGCAGCGCCTCGACTTTGGTGACTTTGCCGGCTCCGTCGGACCAACGCTTGTAGAAGTCGCTCATGAGCTGGCCGGTGCTCGCGTCGTTGACGGGCCAGAGCGAGGAGATGACAGCCTTTGCGCCTTTGAGCTGCGCGGTAGTGCCGAGGCCATCGACCTCGCGGCCATCGCTGGCGCTGCCGCTCATGCCGGTTTCGCAGGCGGAGAGGGTGAGCAGGTCAGTGTGGCGGAGGGAAAGGTTTGGGTTCTCGTGAAACTCGGCGACGGTTAGGTGGAACCCTGCGCCGGGTTCATCCTTGCCCGCGAGGAGGAGATAACTCTGGCTGTCGTCGCCGGGCGAGAAGACGAAGTGACTGGCAATGTGTACCACGTTGGGACGGGAGTTGAGTTGGTCTTCCATCGCCTTCTCGGTGAACTGGCCATCGAGGAGGATGGTTCCGGGCAGGACGCCGTTCGCGCCCTGGACCTGCGCGTCCTTAACGACGTCGTCGAGCTCGGCTGCGACGGCGGGCAGAGGAGGCAGTTTTTCTTCGTACTTGCGGGCGATGCCCATGGCCGCGACGCTGAGGTTGGCGACGTTGGGCTTGTCTTCAAGGTGGTCGATGCTGGCGGGGGTAATGGTGACGGTGTTGTATTTCTGGACTACATATTGTTTGCCGTCGTAGAGAGCGGCGATGGGGATGTAGCGCAGGACGCCGTCGAGGGACCAGACGAGGGTCTCGGCTTTGGCGTTATCGAGGTCGGCCTGCACGGGGCCGATGAGGATGTTGTAGAGGTCCTGAGCCAGGGGTTTTGGATCGCTCGATGGGCTGTGGAGGACCTGCTGGAAATCGGCGACCTTTTTGTTGAGATCGGCGGCGGCGATGGTGACGTCGTGGGCGACGGTGGTGTTGGGAGTGATGACAATCACGCTGATGTGGTTAGCGGTGACCATGGTGTAGAGGGCGACGGTGTGAGGCGATTCGGAGATCTGATCCTGCAAGGCGCTGACGTTGCCCTTCACGTTTTTCAGTCGATCATTGGCCGCATTGCTGTCTTTGCCGAAGAGGGTGTAGAGGCGGGCGTAGTAGTCGTCGAGGCCCTTGTTGGCCAATTTGATGCGATCGGAAAGCTCCTTGAGCTGTTGCTCCTGGGCGGGCGTGCGCGTGGGCAGTTCCTTGAGTTCATTCCACTGCACTCCGGCGGCGACGAGTTGTGCGGTTGATTTGTCGTAATCCTGCTGGGCCTGCTGTTCGTCCGGAGTGAGGGAAAGGGGGCTGAGGGAATCGGTACCGGCGCCGCGGACGTAGTCGGAGTATTCCTGTTGCTTGAGGAGATCGAGGACCTGCTGCGCTTCGGGTAAACGGCCCTGGGCGATGAGCAGGGCAGCGAGGTCGTGATAGAAGTCCGAAATCGAAGTGACAAAGGCCGATTGGAGTTCCTTGTCGAGGCCCTGCATGTTGCTGCGGACCTGCTGCAGGAGATTGACCGACTGCTTACCGTAGTAGATGGCGAGGGCGGGCTGCGCTTTGTGCGCGAGCATCATGCCGTAGAGGATGGGCGAGAGGATCAGGGGATCGTTGGCGGCCTCCGCCAGAGGAAGTGCCTGGTTCAGGTTGATCAGGGCGTTGGGAGCGTCTCCCATATCCAGGTAAATTTTGGCGAGTCCGGTGCGGGCACGCGCCTCGTTGGCAGGGTCATTGAGATGACTGATGAGTTCGAGGCCCTGATTGACCGAGTCGATCGCTTTTGGGTTGTCGCCCATCTTGTGGTAGACCATGCCGATGATGATGCGGGCGAGAGCTTCGTGTTCGCGATTGGGCATTCCCTTTTGAATGGCAATGACCTTGTTGAGGAAAAGGAGGGCATTCTGGTAGTCGCCGGTGGCGGCGAGGGTCGCCCCGAGGTTGTCGAGGAGCGTGAGGCCTCCAGGGATGTCACGGGCGGTTACGAGGTGGGGAAAAGCCTGCTTGTAGTATTGGATCGCCGTCTGCCGATCGCCGAGGAACTGATGCATCAATCCGATATTTTGGAGCGCGATGCCCTGGCCGTCCTCGTCACCGGCGGCGCGCAGAATGGGAAGAGCCTGATTGAAGGAATCGATGGCCTTTTCCATCTGCCCGAGGCCGGACCACGCCAGGCCGATATTGTTCAGCATCAGGCCGGCCTCGCCGGTCATGTTCAGGCGCTGATAGAGGGCGAGCGCCTGGTTAAAGCTGTCCAGGGCTTTCTGGTTCTGTTGCAGGGCGTTCTGGGCGAGCCCCAGCCTGTTCAGAGCTTCGGCCTCGAGGAGCGGGAGATTGAACTGGCGTGCAACGGCGAGCGCCTGGGTCCAGGCGTCGATGCACTTTTTGTCGCGAATACCACCGTAAATGTCGCCAATACCGATGAGCGCCGCAGCCTCGCCGGTGTGATCGCCGGCCGCTCGATATAGGGCGAGAGCGCGCTGGGCGTAATCGAGCGCATTCGGATTGTCTCCCGCATTTTTGTAGCCGGTGGCGATTTCGGCGAGAATTGTGGCCTGGCCGGCGCGGTCCCCGAGCGACTGGCGAATGGCGAGGGCCTGGTTGGCGTAGTTGAGAGCCTGCTGGCCCTGGTTCTGGCTTGCGCTGAGGAGCGCGAGACCATTGAGGGCGTCGGCTTTGCCGGCGAGGACGTTTTGGGAAGTGGCGACCTGGAGGGCGCGCTGATAGTCCTGGGCCGCATCCTGGGGCTGGTGCTGGGCGCGGGCGGCGTTGCCG
>JBAVUB010000499.1:0-4749 GCA_049696575.1 Acidobacteriaceae bacterium
AAAAGCACCTTTGAACCCGCCAGGTTCACCCCACACCAGCGACGGCCGAAAAGCACCATTGAACCCGCCAGGTTCACCCCACAGGCAGCGCCGGCCCGAAAAGCACCTTTGAACCCGCCAGGTTCACCCCTTCGGCAGCATCGGCCCGAAAAGCACCTTTGAACCCGCCAGGTTCACCCCTCGAGCAGCATCGGCCGAAAAGCACCTTTGAACCCGCCAGGTTCACCCACGGGCAGCGACGGCCGAAAAGCACCTTTGAACCCGCCCGGTTCCCCCCACGAGCAGCATCGGCGAAAAGCACCTTTGAGCCCGCCAGGTTCCCCCCACACCAGCGACGGCCGAAAAGCACCTTTGAACCCGCCAGGTTCACCCCACAGCAAGTAGCGGACGCCCGTGGCGTCCGATCGTCAATAGGTCTTGATTCTTCTCCCGCCCGAAAGTACTACCCGTCAACATTTTCCGGCCCGTTTTGGGAAAAGCGCCGCCTCCGCTGTGCACAAGATCCCTCGTAGCGAATTTGGCTTGAGCCGCTGAGGAATGAGCAGCGCTTCTCCTCTCCGCCCGCGCCCGTGCCGCCCATTACTTCGGTTTGCCAGACTGCTCGATTCCGCTTGCATATGCGCTTTGTCCCCGTCACACTGGATGCGGATGGTGAATCAGGACTCGCTCCGTGCGGGTCCTTTTCCTTTTGGGCCTCAGGGCCTCGTCGCAGACATGACCGCGTCCACCAGAATCTTTGACAAACTGACCTGGGACGACCGCGATCCGGACGTTTTGCCCTTTGTTTTCAATTATCTGCGTTGAGGGCCTCAGCGGAAGTATCCTGTTTTCATACACTTGTGCTTCCGCGAGACCCTTCCTCGCACTACTCGGCGGCCTTTGCAGGAGCCTTTTGCCCTTTCTTTTCAATTAACTACGCAGAGGCCCTCAAACAAGTATCATGTGTTCAAACACTTACGCGTTGAGGCCTTAACTAATGACCTTGTTTTCATACACTTGCTATTTTGCGAGGGGGTAGGGGCACCAAGCTGCGGGCTGCAGGCTGCCGGCTACCGGCTAGCGGCCACACACACGCTACCGGCTCAAGGCTGCAGGACTACCGACCGCCTTTAGCCGCTGCGCCGCCAGCTGTGATGCCGAGCGCGAAATCCGCCTGATCCGAACTGCGGCTCATCACCGGATGCTGGCCCAGCGTCTGCCCATCCTTCTTTGCGTCGGCGGCCACTCGCTGCGATACGTTCTGCGCCACCGAAGCATAGATCTCGCTCATCGGCGTCATGCCGTTATTCGCCTTCATGGCCTGCAGCAGAAAGTAGGTGAAGTATCCGTGGTGCAGCTGATCGCTTTCCAGCGACTCCTCATCCGATCGGCTGGCTGCAATCACAATGCGCCCTGTGCCATCGGCCATGCGCTCGAGCGTCGCAGCGGAAGGAGCCGCGTTGGCGATGCCTGCGCCCATCAGCTTCGACGCATTGGTCACAGCGCCGCCGCTGTAGCAGGTGTCCAGAATCACCGCTGTGCGCAGTGCTTTCATGCGCGTAGCGACCGCATTCGCCAATTCCACCATCGGCAATGCTGTCGCATACAGCGCATCCTCATCCGGCGAGTCGAGGTTCTTGATCTCCGTGTCGTAGGTGACGATGTAGTTTGCGCCGCCGGCTGTGTCCAGCGAGCGCGGCGAGCCGTGCGTCGCCACGTAGATGACAACTACATCGTTCGCCTGCGCGTGCCGGGCAATCCAGTTCAGCTCCTCTTTAATGTTTTTGGTGGTCGCCTGGTCGTCGGTCAACACATGCACATTGTCGGCGGGAAACCGGCCGATTGCGGGGTCCTTCAGCGCCGCTGCGAAGGCGCCGGCATCGGACGTGGTGTAGCCGAGCGAGGGTACAGCGCGGTCCTCGAAATGGCTGATGCCCACGATCAGCGCCCATTTCTGCTGGACAGGACCAGCGACCGCGGGTGCGCTCTGCGCCGGTGCGCCATTCTGCGGCGCGTTCGCCGTCAAAGCGCGTTTCGCCGGAGGCGTCGCCAGCACGAATGGATTCAGTCCCTGCTGCATCGCGTCGGAGCCGAACATCCGCGCCTTGCTCATCGAATATTGCGCCAGGCTGGCGTGGCCCAGCCGTTGCTCCACCAGGCTGCGGTAGTACCAGGCGTCGCCGAGCTCGCCGCATGTCGAAACCGCGTGCTTCAACAGTTGCAGCGCATCTTCAAAGGCATCGTCACTGCTCGAAGGCGTCACCCGCTCGAGCGCCTGCACTACCAGATCCTTGCCCGAACCGCAGCGTTCATCCTGCGCGCGGGCACACGTGCAGGCAAAAACCGCCAGCAGCGTCAGCCCCAACGCCCGATTGCGCGGCATGCTCTTCATTTCCCACTTGCCTCTCGCGCCTTCATCGCGCTCACGATCGTGGGGCTCACGCCGCTCGCGGTCAGCCGCTGCTGCCCTGCAGCGCTCAGATCGAAATGCACGGCTTTGGCATTGCGCACCGTCTGCGCGATCGTGTCGTCGTCAACCCCGTTCTTCACCAGCGCGATCACCTGAGCGTCGGTCAGCACATGCGTTGCCACGGTCCCGTGCGAAGTGGCCGTCAGCGATCCATCCGCACTCGTGGTGCTCGTTGAGGTTGTGCTCTTGGGAGGTGTGCTTCTGGTCCTGGTCGAAGGATGTTTCACCGCTGGCGCGCTGGCCACCACGGGCGCAGGTGGCGGCGGAGCTTCTGGCGGAGGAGCATTTCTTGTCTCTTCCAGCTTTCGATAATGGGCAATCGCAGTCTCGATCCGCTTCTGCGGCTCCAGAAAATACTTCTCGCTGGGCTTATCGTCGACCGCCTTGCCGTAATTGATGGCGGCCTCGTCCAGGAACTTCATCGCCGACTTCGGATCCTCGGCTGCGTAACCCAGCGCCTCATTGGCAACGCCGATGTTGTACAGGCGGTAGGCGTCCTCTTCTTTCTTCGACATCGGCTTCGCCGTCTCGTAAGTCTCCAGCGCCCTCTGCCAGAGTCCGGCTTCGGCCTGCTTGTCGCCTTCGTCGATCGGGCCCGACTTCTTTGCCAGGTAAACCTCGATCGTCTCGTCGGTGTTCACGATTTCCGCGGCCATCTTGTGAACGGCCATGGTCAGCAGCTGCGCGCGCAGTTCAGGCTCAGTCGGCGGGCCACTCTCCGATGCGTCGGTGCCTTTGCTGCCCTTCAGCCGATGCAGCGAGCTGCCCATCGCCCCCAAAATCCCGTGCGAAGTGTTGTCACCTTCGGCGTTGAATTCCTGATCGTAATTCGCCACAACATTGTCCGACGCGACAACCTTGCCGCTGATGGTCTTCACCTGGAAAGCGACGTTCAGCGATCCGGTATACCTCGTGAAGTTCGCGGCCTGCGTGGTTGTTTTCCCGCCGGAACCGGTGGCCGGAACGTTGCGCTGGGTCACGATCGGCTGGGGATGGGCGTAGCTCGTGATCTGGCAACTGATCGTGACGGCTGGATTGTTGTCGTCTTCCTGCAAGGTTCGATCGTTCTTCAGCAGCTCCGTGGTCAGCTGCGACTGCAGGTCGGTGGTGATGACGTCGGTATTCTGATGCGCGCTCGCCACTCGAACGCGGATCGTCTTGCCAGGCAGCTGCACCATCGCCGGAAGCCGGCGCTGCAGCGTCACCTTGGTTTTCATCATCATCATCCCAAAGTTCTGCGCCTGGATCTGCAGCGCCACGACGGCGACCGCCAGCGCTGCCGCCGTCTCGATTCCGCGCAATTTCATCGCCAATTCCCTCGAACCCTGGAGACCTTGCCTACTGCGGTTTGCCGCTCGTGGCGGGCTTGCTCCCGCTGCTCGAGCCTGAGCTTGTGCTCTTCTTTTTCGAACTACTGCTGCTGCTACTGCTGCTGCCGCCTTTGGCCGGACTTGCTGCGCTTTCCTGTTCGCCCATCTGCACCAGTGGATTGACGCTCATGTTCATGCTGATGTAGCTGATGTCCGGCTTGGCATCCTCGGCGGACTTGTACACCGAAGTGGTGTCGGTCGCATCGTGCGGCACCAGATAGCCATTGACAAGCTTCAATTTACCCAGGTAGGGCTGCAGATCGTCGGTGTGCGCCTGCGGGACCAGCACATAGTCGCCTGCGGGCAGATTGATCCCGATGGTGGAATTCGCCTTCTGGCGTGCTTCCTGGGTGGCATACGCCGCCTGCGGCCGCGCCTGGAACAGAAACGTCGAGCGGTTCGCCAGCACCCCGTACAGCTTGCTGAACCCGGCCAGCGCGGTCACGCTGATGGCCGGGAAGCCCAGCACCGGCGCCACGGCAGTCGCATCATTGACCAGCGTCTTGATGACCGTCCAGAACGCCGACTCCTTATGCACCATCGATACGTTCACGGCCAGATGCCCGGATCCGCCGGGCAGCACGATCTTCTGCATATTCTGGGCGGCACTCGCGGGATCGAAGCTCAGATTCTGCAGCGGCGGCAGCTTGCCTCCCTCGTCGGGAAAGATTGCCGCCAGCGCCATCCACGCCAGCGGATCGAGCATCCCGTACATTCGTTCTCCCTGCATCATGTCGATGCGCAGCTGCGCGGACTGCATCTGCTCGAATTTCGCGCGGTCGGCGGTCGATAGCCGGATGCCTCCTACGGTCATGCTCACGGCAACGTCGCCCGGAAAATCCGGCAGATCGTCGGTGGAAAGCTGGTCGGCGTAACGCAGTCCTTTGCTCTCGTCAAAATGCAGGAAGTTCACCTGGCGGTCGGCATCGG
>JBAVUB010000500.1:0-1654 GCA_049696575.1 Acidobacteriaceae bacterium
GTGGGAAGGGGATTACCGGCCCGCTTCGCCCGAGGTCTCGCAGCGCCCCGCGCAGGTGCATGTAGATCCGCTGCAAACGGAATTCCTGGTCCGCCTCGCCGACGCGCTCAACACCACGCTCGACCTGAAGACCCTGCTCGAACGCACCGCCTCCCTGGTCCGCGCGGTCATCGACTACCGCATCTTCGCCATTCTGCTCGTCAACGACCGCACCCACGACCTGCGCATGCGCTTTCAGATCGGCCATAAGCCGGAGGTCGAGCGGATGCGCATCAAGATGGGGCAGGGCATCGTCGGCGAGGTGGCCCAGAGCCGCCACGCCATGCTCGTGAACGACGTCACCCAGGCGGAGAACTACATCAACGCCAATCCCGATGTGCGTTCGGAGCTGGCCGTGCCGCTGATCACCAAGAATCGCATGATTGGTGTCATCGACATCCAGGCTGAGCAGCCGAATTACTTCAAGCCCGAACACCTGCATCTGCTCACCCTCACCGCCTCCCGCATCGCGGGCGCCATCGAGAACGCGCGTCTCTACACGCGTGTCGCTCGCCAGGCGCAGACGCTGCAGGTGCTAAACGAAATCAGCCGCGAGATCACGTCCATCCTCGATCCCAGCGAGCTGCTCCAGCGGGTAGGCCAGTTGGTTCGCCGCATCATCGATTATCAGATGTTCTCCATCTGGCTGGTCAATGAACGGGACCAACTGCTGGAAAACCGCCTGTCGCTTCGCCACGTCCATCGCTCCGACACAAAGGAGAAGCAGGAGCCGCGGCGCAGTATTTGGGACTCGTCGCCACCGGAGCCGCCCGGAGCCCCTCCCATCGCGGCGGCGGGGTTGATAGAGAACTCCGCGGTCATCGGCACCACCATTCCCCTCGATCGCGGGCTGGTCGGTGCGGCGATCCAGGAGAAGCGCGTCATTCACGTGCCCGACGTGCGCAAGGACCCGCGCTACCACATGGTGAATCCGGAGACGCGCTCGGAGATGACGGTGCCGCTGATCTACAAAGGCACAGCCATCGGGGTGCTCGACGTCGAACATACGCGCCTGCACTACTTCACTGAGGATCACGAGCGGGCGATGACCACCCTCGCCGCGCAAATTGCCATTGCGGTCGAAAATGCGCAGCTCTACCAGCGCGTCACCCAGCAGGAACAGCGCCTGGAGCGCGACCTGGCCATGGCGCGCGAAGTGCAGCTGCGGCTGCTGCCTCCGGCGAAACCACAGCACAAGCGTGCGGAGTTTGCGTCGAGGTTCCTGCCCGCGCGCACCATCGGGGGCGACCTCTATGACTTCCTGCCGTACGACGCGAATCGCAGCGCCATCGCGCTGGGTGATGTGAGCGGCAAAGCGGCTGCAGCCGCCCTGTATGCCGCGCTGGTGAGCGGCATCATGCGCTCGGTGGCCCCCCAGCACCTCTCGCCTTCTGAAATGCTGAAGACGCTGAACGACGCGCTCCAGGAACGGAAGCTCGATTCCCAATACGTCACCATGCTTTTCGGCGTCTGGAACGACGAGAACCTCACCATGCAGATTGCCAATGGCGGATCGGTCCAGCCGCTGTTCTGCCGCGGCGAGGAGATCGAGACCATCCACGCGGAGGGCTTTCCCCTGGGTATGTTCCCCAACGCCACCTGGGAGGAATTAAGC
>JBAVUB010000501.1:0-15273 GCA_049696575.1 Acidobacteriaceae bacterium
TCATGGCGTGGTTGCCGGGGGAGCGTGACTTTCCGGGCCTGTGGCGAGGGTGGTGAGGTTGTCGAGCGTAAAGACCGCGGGCGCCGGGCAGCCTCGTTGCGGATGAGGCGGGTGAGCGCCTCCCTGACCAGAGCAGCCGTCTCTTTGATACCGGTGTACTCTTCGGCCTGCCGAAGCAATTCGTCGTCAAGGGCGATGGTTATGCGCATGGGAACCTCAATATGCAGGTATTAGCATCATTCCAATGCTGTTTGTAGTGACCGCCTGACTACCGACATATTAATAAGACACCCAACACGTGGCGCATGTGAGGCCGCAGTGGATTGTGAGGCCGCAGTGGAGAATGTAACGTGCGTCTAAGTTATTGCAGGCGGCGAACGCGCGGCAAACGTCCGAAAGTTTTATCAAAAGTGATGATCTCGCCGGCACCAGACTCAAAGGCAATTTGTGCGATGAGGTGATCGGCAAAGCCTACCGCGCCTTTGCGGGAGACCTTCAAAGCCTTCCGGGCCACAGCCGGCGACTCGACGACTACGCCTCGCGTCTGGAGAAGACTTTCAATGGTGTTCAGGATTCTTTCTCTGTCCCATGTGCCACGAAGCACCCATGACAGTTCCGCAAGAACAATAAGAGGAACGAATACGCCGCCCGAGGACCCGGCTTCCGCAAGAACAGCGCGCGCTTTCGCTGCCTGCTCTGTGTCATCGTTCAGATAAGCTCGAGCCCATACGTTGGTATCGGCTGCGAGCATCACCATTTCCTCCGAGCTTTCGCTGCGTCCATTTGTTCGAAAGTCATTATGCTTTTGGATTGAACGCCCTGATCGGCCATCCTCCAAAGGTCCTGGAGGTCATACAGGACTGGCTCGACATTCACCGCGCCGCTGACATGGATACTGAACCGAATTCGGCTGCCTCTTTGGACTCCAAGGCGCTTTCGCAGTTCCCTGGGCAGCGTTACCTGTCCCTTGGAGGAAACTGTAGCTTCAACGGTAGTAGCGGGTTTGAAAGAGCTTGAGGCCATGATTCGAACTCCTTACATTTTAGGACAAATCGTCTTACGTCGCAACGAACCGCGTGCAGCGGCTCATCCATGAACTGGGCCCGGAAGCCGAACTTCCGTTACGGATCGATACGGGAAGGGTTGGCGGCAAAATGAAAAGCTCTGTTCGGGCCGGGTGGAAACCCGGCGGACAGAGCTTTCCTTGTCCTTAAGTTAGGAGTTTTGCGGAGCAGGTTCAAGCAAATTCGAAGGGACGCGCGGTACGAAGGTCATGAGGCGAAGGCAACGTGGGTGAAGGTTCGGGTCGCCGACCAACATCCGCAGGGAGATCAGGGACCTATCTGCCATGTGCCGTCCTGACTGCCGGGGCTGCCCTGGCTGGTGATCGTGGCGCCGTTCATCAGCCAGATGTAAACCTGCTCGGTGCTGGTGTTGCGCCAGAGAATGCCGGCACGGCCACTGCCATCGTAGTCGCCGACGCCCTGAATGACCCAGGCCGAAGAGACGGAGGAGACGGCGGCGGTGCTCGCTCGCGTGGTTCCGTTGATGAACCAGATGTAGACCTGACCGGTGGTGGTGTCGCGCCACAGGATGTCACTGGTACCGTTGCCGTCGAAATCGCCAACGCCCTGAATGACCCAGTCGGTGGTGGAGGCGCCGGGGCTACCCCCGCCCGCAATCGTGATCCCGTTCATGAGCCAGATATAGACCCGGCCGTTGCTGCTGTTCCGCCACAGGATGTCGGCTTTGCCATCGCCATCGAAATCGCCAACGCCCTGAATGACCCAGGCCGAAGAGGGGGAGGTGACGGCTCCGCCGCCGTTCACGGCGGTTCCGTTCATGAACCAGAGGTAGACCTCGCCGGTGCTGTTGCGCCACAGGACGTCGGCTTTGCCATCGCCGTTGAAGTCGCCAATGCCCTTGATGACCCAGTCGGAGGGGACATAGCCGAGGCTCCCGCCACTGGTCATCGTGCTGCCATTCATGATCCAGACGTAGACCTCTCCGGTGGTGGTGTTGCGCCAGAGGATGTCGGCCTTGCCATCGCCATTGAAATCGCCAGCACCCTGAATGACCCAGTCTGAGGTGGGGCTGCCGGGGCTGCCGCCGCCCGTGTTTGCGATCCCGTTCATGAACCACTCGTCGATCTGTTCGGTGCTGGTGTTGCGCCACAGAATGTCACTCTTGCAGTCGCCGTTGAAGTCGGCCACTGCGGCGAACGACACAGGGTTCGGATTGGGATTTGGGTTCGAAGTGGTGCAGGATCCGATTGTCTGGGACACTGTCACCGAAGTCGTTCCGATGGCACTGTTGTAGGTCAGGGAGCTGCGGGAGTCCGGAGTGTAGGTGGAGGTGAGAGTGTCGTTGCCCACGGGCAGGCTCCCGGCAGGGATCTTGATCGTCGCCGAGCCGGCGGACAGCAGCGTGGCTGCCGAGGTGTAGCTGCCGCTTCTCAGGGTGACCGAGCCGGTCGGGGTTGGGTTAGCGCCGCTCACGGTCACGGTCACCGACAGCGCCTGTGCCGTTGTGACGTCCGATTGGCTTTGCGGCACCGAGGCAGCCGGCGAGAGCGCGACGGTAGGCGTCGCCTTGTTGATGACGAAGTTTCCCGCGGACGCCCCCGTTAAGGTGCTGTATTGCGCGGTATTCTGGGGCGTGAAATTGGCCGTAACTGCATACGTTCCCGGCGTAGCTGGTACGGCAGAGGAACCCTGGTACAAGACGTTGCTGACGGTTCCCGGTACCGACGCGCTCACCGCGGCCGGCTGCGGGCTTCCGTTATAGACAACGGGCGAATTGGTGATTGTCAGCGTCGCCGGGAGGGGTCCGGCAGTTGTCGCAGGGAGGATCTCAATCGCCGCCGCATCGTAGGCCGAGCCGCCGTTAGGCACGCTGAAGGAATTCGCCATTTGCCAGCTGAACGCAATCGGATTGGTCGAGGTCGTGTAGATGTAGCCATAGCAGTCGCCGGAATCCGCGTTGGTGGCGTCTGTCATGCCGGTGGCCCAGGTGGATGTAAAGATCACGCCGGGCGTCAGGGTCCCGGATGGCGGCCCGAGGCCTAACATGTTCACCGCGATCACCAGGCTGTTGGAGGCGTCCGGAGTAATGACCGGAGCATTCATGATGCTGGCATTGGCGCTCGAAGGCTGGTTGCCCGTCTGGGAGTCAACCGTTGCTCCAACGCATCCGGTAGGCCCGCCGGTAGTTTTTGCGCCTGCAATGTCATACACGATCATGTGTGTGGTACCGGTGTCAGGGAGCCAGCTGATGGTTAAATCGCGGTTGCCCGTCTGAGTACCGAGACAGGTGTAGTAGATCTGGGGGTCGTCGTTGGCGATGGTGAAGGGTGTGCGGGTCCAGGTATCGCCCTGACTATCGCCCACGTCGGTCATGTCGCCCTCGTAGCTGCTGGAGGGATAGGCACTGGACATAACGACGGCATTGCCGGTGGTGGGGAATGGGATCCATGCCGGGGTGAGCGGAAGCGGCGGGTTGTAATAGTGCATGATACGGGTGACGTGAATCCCGGTAGGCTGAGTGCCCGCGCCGGCTGACGGCTTGAACGCGGCCGCAACGGAATTCCAGTTACGGTTGTGGAGATCGCCGTTCACATAGAGCGTCGGGTTATAGGCGCCATGCGCCGCCTGGACGGATACCTGGCTGGCAAACTTGTCCCAGGCGTTTTCCATTAACAACGCCGAGTTGTTATCCGGCATAACCCAGCCGATGGGATCGTCCTCCTCGGGGTAGTTATAACTCTGTTCTGCGAAGTTATAGATCAGGTCGCCGTCCGTGGTGGTGGCGATCGAACCCGGTTGCAGATCGCCGGTTAAGCCGTTCGCGCCTGCGGCGCCGTCGATGCAGGACGAAGGCGCGATCCCGCTGACTTCGTTGTAGGAGAACTGGAGAACCTCGCCCGGGGCGGGCGGCGCGCTGAGCTGAATGGTGACGACATTCGTTCCCGGGGCCGCTCCGCAGACGTAGAACAATTGTGTTTCTATTTGGTCGGGGGCATTGGTGGTGGACACTGCCGATTGCCAGCTTCCGCCCTTGTTATCGCTCACGGCGACAGTTTTTGAGCTGACATGGGTGACGGTGAGGGTGAGCAGGTTCCCCGGCGAACTGGGCACGGCGGTAATTTTGAAGCCGTTGGGCTTCTCGTTCTCCGCGGTTCCGGCGGCTACGGTGTCGATGTGATGCACGACGCAGGGATGCGCGGTGTCACAGTCCGGCCAGATGTAGGTCTTCGGCGCCACCGAAAGCAACTCGATTCCCGCCGCTGCCCATGCGCCGGATGCGACGGTGTCAGCGCAGGCGACGCTTCCCGGCGAGGAGGCGGTGTTGTCAACGATGGCCCCGGCTATGGCGCCGGTGCTGGCGGCAGTGCGCAGGTACCCCGAGCTTGGGCTGGGGACACCGGCGCCGAGGCTTGCTGTTGCGCAGACCGCCCAGTCATTGGCCTCTCCGGCGGCGAGCGTGAGGCCGGGATTGGCCGATGAAGCGGTCTTTGTTCCGGTAATGCCGAGCGCCTGCACGCCTGAGTATTCGTTCACGGTAGTGACGAAGGCCGTGCCTGCGCTCATGGTGGTCGTGACGGCGGTTTGGGCCGCACATCTGTGGCACACCAGGGTCGCGACGCATTCGCTCCCCGCATTGCAAACGGCTCCGTAGAGGAAGAAATACGACGCTGGCGCGCTGCCGCGAACGTTGCCGATGGTGCTGCCGGTGCTTTCCCAGGCAAGGCCCACGACCACATCATTCCCGGCGGTGGTGGGGGCGGCCAGGGTGCAGGTCTGGGTGCTGGCGCTCGAGGACGGTTGGGTGCAAATCGTATGGGAGGCGCTGACGTACGCAATGGCTGCGTGCGCGGGCACAGAACCCAGGGAGAGAACAGCCATGATGAAGCAGATCTTCACCGTGACGCGCGGCCAACGATGATTCCGGCGGCTGGACAATGGTGACATGGCGATCTCCTTGCAATTGCCTGAAGTGTCACAACATTTTGTTTTCGGGGCCAACCAAGGTTAGCAGAGCAACGGGAAAGTTCGGTCTGCGCCCCATTAAGATTCATGGTCAACGGCGACTGTTGCCCGCTCGCGGTTTATTTGTGGGAACCGGTAATCAAATGAGGTAACCGGGCAGGAGGGAAGGATCTTGGCCGCGTCGGCGTGGTTGCGTGGCGAATTCCCGACCAACTCGGCGACCGTGAGAGACGCGCAGAGATCCGGAGCGCGGTGGAATTCATGAAGAGCAGACGGAGCTGGTCGTACTGTGTGCCTCGCCGGCTGTAGATGCTGATGGCATTCAGAAGCCTGGTTTGCCCGGAGCTAATCAGATATGGCCCCATCGTGAAAGCGGGCGCATTCTGAACTTCTCCTACTTCGTCGGCACTTTGGGCGATGGTCTGGTAGTTCAGCGACCTGGCGTCATCGCCCTTGAGACTGGACAGCAAATCATTCGATGTATAGCTGGGTGCGGCTCGTGTTTCTTTCAATCTGACTTTCCTTCCGTCGAGGCCGCGTGCACGGCCAGGCCGCTTGTCGGCGCCGGCTGCCGTTCCCCTTTGGCGTCCGCATTGCGGAAGCAGTAGTAGCGACGCCAGCAATTGACGCAGCGAACCGGCCGGAGCGAGAACAGAGCGAAGAAGACGTCGAGCCACTCTCGCTCGGCTGACTTGAACTCGACGGAGCTGCACAGAGGACACGTCTGCCGAATCCAGAGTAACCGGGGAATTGCGGGTGGCCAGTTCAGGCGTGCGCTGTTCATCTCGATCGACCCTTCCTGCGCGCTACGATGTCGCGCCAACACCCGCGCTCGAATTCGCATCGAGCCAGGAGAGAAGTTCACGGATACTGCCAGTTGCCAGGGCCACGCACGAATCGCTCGCTCCGTAATAGAGGTGAATCGTGTCTCCATCCGCTCCGATGGTCTGCCCGCAGGGGAAAACGACATCGTGGACATCGCCTCCGTGCTCATAGGGAGTTTCCGGACCGAACATCCAGGAATCTCCGCGCTGCAGACAGGTCTCCGGCTTTTCGAGATCGAAGAGGGCCAGACCCATCCGGTAGATGCTGCCGGAGGCGGTCTGGCGGACGCCGTGGTAAAGCACCAACCAACCCCGGGCCGTCTCAATAGGCGGAGAACAGAGACCGATCTTGTTGGCATCCCACCAACCGCCGCGCCGCGCTTCGAGCATGATCTTGTGGCTGCCCCAATGACGCAGGTCGGGAGAACTGGAGATCCACATGTGAGCGCCCGTGGTCGTCATGGGCCGGTGGATCAGCATCCAGAATCCTCCGATCTTCCGCGGCAGCAGAGCCGCATCTTTGTCCTCGGGAGGCATGATGACGCCAAAACGCTCAAAGGTCCTGAAGTCCCGCGTAAGTGCGAGGGACACTCCGGGACCACCGCGGGCGAAAGAGGTGTAGGCAATCGCATACTGTTCCAGCTCCGGGACCCAGGTGATGCGTGGATCTTCGATGCCCCAGATTTCTTCTGGATATTCGCGAGGTTTTGCGTCCAGAGTCGGCTCGCGATCGACGCGCCAATCATCGACTCCGTTGGCGGAACGCGCAGCGCACAAGTGAGAGAGGCCGCGCCGGTCTTCCACGCGGCACAGCAGCAACGTGTCTCCATCGGGGAGCCGCGTGGCACCCGCGTTGAAGACACTGTTGACCGGATAAGGCCAGTGGTCGCGCGTGAGAATGGGATTGCCGGAGTGACGGGTGAACAGGGAGACGTTCGCATATTTCAGCGGACTTTGCTCGCCGTT
Source organism: Acidobacteriaceae bacterium (assembly GCA_049696575.1). Lineage (GTDB taxonomy): Bacteria > Acidobacteriota > Terriglobia > Terriglobales > Acidobacteriaceae > Palsa-343. The sequence continues at coordinate 6,779 of JBAVUB010000501.1, forward strand.
GAGGCGCTCTGGGTGTGGGGGGGAAAGCGCAATTGGATTCAAAGGACACTCATTTCGCGGGTGAGATGGTTAGTGACTGGCATCTCCGCGTGCTGCATATCGAGGAGCGCCATGAGGAAGGAGACGGTGGATTCCGCACCCTGGTTTTCGTTCACGCGATCCGGATGCAGGCCATCTCTGCAGCCGCCGGTGACTGCATCGTAGAGCGGGACCTGCAGGTCGTTCTCTCCGAGAAACCAGCGAAAGGCAGACCACGCCTCGTCGAGCCAGAGCTTCTCGCCGGTGATCTGATGCGCCTGCAGACAGGCGGCGATGGTCGCGCAGGCCTCGACAGGCTGTTGATCAAAGCGCGCCTTCTCGCCTCCCTCAGCATAAAAACCTCCGGAGCCGATGGGGACGAAAATATGGGGATCGTCCCGATGCTGTTGAGCCAGCAGCCAACGGAGAGACTGGCACCCGACTTCGATCATCCTCTGATTTTCGCTGCGCCATCCGGCCAGCAGGAGCGCCTGGGGCAATCGGGCATTGGAGTAGGCAAGGCTTTTCTCAAACCAGGGCCAGGTATCGCTTCGGCTTCGGTCATAAATCTCGAGCAGGCGATTCGCGAGCAGATTGCGAGCGCCCTGGATCACGCGGTCTCCTGGAAACCAGTCGAGATATCCCTGCAGGCCGAGGATGGAGAAAGCCCAGGCGCGCGGGCTGGTGAAGGTGAGCGCCGCCGGAAACGCGGCTTCGAACAATTGCCCGCTGGCGCCGCGCATGGCGGAGTCGGTGGAACGGCCGAGGACGGTTCCCAGCGCCCACAGAGCGCGGCCGTGGCTGTCTTCCGATCCGATCTCCGCCTGCCAGCGCCGGTCATAATTCAGGAAGTTTCGGAATCTTCGTCCGGTGCGCTCAAATGCGAAGGACAGAAAGGCGAGATAGCGGCGGCTGAGACGGTCGCACTCGACACTGTCGGTAAGCGGGTCTTCGCACAGCTGCATGGCCACAATGAGAGCCCGCGCATTATCGTCGGTGGTATAGCCCTCGGGGCAATTGGGCAGAGCGAAGATGGCATGCTGCAGCAGGCCGGTGTCATCCGTCATGCTGGACAAGTGGGCTGTAGTCAGCACAGGCAGCACATCGGTCGCCCTGGCCGCGAGAATGTCCTGCAGCGATGGGCGCGGCCGCAGGATGCGTTCTGCGCGCGCCCGCTGAAAGCTGCCCATATAGGCCTGGGCAGTCCGTTGCCAGGTCGTGCCTCTGGAGTGGAGATAGGCCCGCTTGCGCATGGAGTGGCGAAGGGCATCGTCCTCAAGCAGTTGAATCGCGGCCTGCGCGAGAGAATCTGGATCGTCAAAGGGAACGAGGACGCCGCGTCCGTCGGCGAGCAGTTCCTGCGCGTGCCAATACGGCGTGGAGATAATTGCCTTGCCGGCGCCGAGCGCGATGGCGAGGGTGCCGGAAACGACCTGGGCTTCGTGCCGATACGGGGTGATATAAATGTCCGCCGCTCCGATGTGCTCGACCAGCTCTTCCGGGGTCACAAAGCGGTTGTGGAAGATGACGTGGGGCGCAACACCGCATTCCACAGCGAGCGCCTGCAGTTCTTCCCGGTACCGCTCGCCCTCACGCCGCCGGATATGAGGATGCGTGGCGCCGGAGACGATGTAGACCAGGTTGGGATGCTTTTGCAGAATCGCCGGCAAAGCGCGGATGACATTTTCGATTCCCTTGTTGGGCGAGAGTAATCCGAAGGTGAGCAGAACCGATTTGCCCTGGGTTCCGAACAGATCCTTGAAGTAGTTGGGATCGGTAAAGGCGAAATCCGGAACGCCGTGGGGGATCAGGTCGATCTTCTCGTCGGCAACGCCGTAGACATCGCGCAGCAGGCTTGCAGCGCGCTCGCTCATCACGATGAGGCGATCGGAAAGCTGGGCGATCTCATCGAGCACGGCGCGCTGGTGGAGATCGGGCTCGCGCAGCACGGTATGCAGGGTGGTAACGAGCGGCATTTTGAGGCGGCGCAGCAAGGCAAGGATGTGGCTTCCGGCGGGTCCGCCAAAGATGCCGTATTCGTGCTGCAGGCAAATCAGGTCGTTCCCGTTGAAATTCAGGAATTCGGCTGCCCTCTCATACGAGGATTCATCTTCCTGCTCGATTTCAATGCGAACGCGGTCGGGGTATTGATAGATCGAGTCCGGATCGTTGACGGGAATCGCAAAGAGGCGGCAGCTGCCGTACTCGGCGGCGACCGCGGTACAGAGGTCGGTCGTGAAGGTGGCGATCCCGCATTGCCGGGGCAGATAGTTGCCGATAAATGCCATGCGGGTGGGTAAAGGAAGCGATGAGCCGATTTCCATCGCGCGCAACGACCTGCTGGGACGTGGCTCGGGCGATCCATCGCGGCGATCGCTCTTCGAAAGAGACATGGTTTCCTGCTTTCAGTCGGCTCGCAAGAGCGACACACTGTGCATTGCGCGGGCCCTGGAGGCACCCACCCGTTCCTGCGCTAACTTTCTTCGCAGCCCGGAGGGCGGCTTATGGCACAGAGAGTTGCGGGACGGGCTGTTCGTGGATCGCGTCGAGGGAGGATTGCTGCTGAATCTGGCGGGCATGCGCGGTAACTCTGGCAGTCCGAAAGCCAGGCCAGGTCGTGACTCTGACCGAGTCCACCTCGGCGGCGTTGAAACGGCCGTTGATCTGGCGCAAAGCGCGAGTGGTCGCCCGGGAGACGGCCGATGCCTCAGTTTTGCCGCAGCCCGTACGGGAGCAGGCGTTCAGCATCCACATGAAGTGCCAGCCAGAACGGCGCAAGATCAGATCGAGGCCCGTAGCAGAGATATCGCCAGCCAGCATCCAGCCTTGATTGAAGCGCTCCTGTTTGAGCCTGAACCCCTCTGGCAGCAAACAGCCGTGGCGGAGGAACATTGTGGTCGGCTTCACCGCCGGAACTCTTTTTCCGCTGGGACACCGACGGAGCCGCCAACCTGGGCGTTGGGCACGGCTTCAGGAGAAATCGGATGGCTGGGACTGATGCTGATGTCGGTTACTTCCGCCGGCGCACCCGGTTCTTTGCTCTCCGCGGCCGTCTTTGCCTCTGGCCGCTTCAATCCGAAGGGATAAACGGAGGTGGTGGCCGTGGAGAGATGGCTTTTTACATCGGCTTTCTTAATGAGGCTCATAGAAGCTCCAGTCGTCCGTTTGCTTACCTGAAAGAGGCTCGTCTGGAGCGAAGAGCGGAGGGCTGAAGGCGAGGAAGGGAATCCTAATTACTTATACGACTATACGCCGGAAACTATCCGGGCCGGTGAAATATCGGTAACGGTAGTGTCATAATTTGCTTCTTCGCGAAATCGCGGGATTGTGAGCAATTCAGCTCAGTTATTGTTTTGCTCTTCTGTTTGAATCAATTTGGAGCAGAGTCTCTCTGTATCTCCTCACTCTTGGTTCTGAGCTAAGTCAGTCCATCTGAAATGCGTTTCTCTTAGCCCTCCCCCCCGCAAGGAAAAGGAAAACCAATGAAAATTACGCCCCTGCTGTTGATCAGCGCCTTTGCGCTGACAAGCGGAAACCTCTGGGCTGCCTCTGGACGCCAGGATTCGATCGAGCGTCTGCAAATGTCTTCCGATGTACTCCACGCCATCATGAACGCACCCGATAAGGGTATTCCCGAAGAAGTGATGGGCAGCGCGAAATGCATCGTGGTTGTTCCGCACCTGGTCAAGGGTGGCTTCGTCGTTGGCGGAGAGCACGGCCGGGGCATCGCATCCTGCCGCACGGCTGATGGCTGGAGCGCTCCGGCGTTCGTTTCGGTCGGCGGAGGGAGCTGGGGCCTGCAGATTGGCGTCGAAGGCGTCGACCTGGTGATGGTTGTGATGAATGACAGAGGGCTGCAGCATTTGCTGGGCGATAAATTCCAGCTCAGCGGAGATGCTTCGGCCTCTGCGGGCCCAGTCGGCCGCCACGCCTCCGCGGGCACGGACTGGAAGATGACCACGGAAGTGCTGACCTACTCGCGTTCTCATGGCATCTTCGCCGGCATCACGCTCGATGGAGCGGTGGTGGAGCAGGACGCCGATTCCACTCATGCTATTTATGGCGGCGATCCGTCGTTCCGGGCCATCCTGTCGGGCAATATCCGTGCGCCAAGGTCGACGCTCGGCTTTGTCCAGGCGGTGGTCGAGACCGGTCGCGCGGGCACGATCGCGGAAGCGGCCCCTGGCCAGCAGTAATTTTGGGAAATCTGAGCGTCGGCCGGGCTTTTCGGAGCGCGGTCGACTGCCCAGGCAGCAAAGGAGAAAACCTATGCCGCTTATGAACGTCGTCATCACGCTGGTCATCGTAGGAGTTCTTCTATGGCTGGTGAACCGCTTCATCCCCATGCAGTCGAGTATTAAGTCGATTTTGAACGGGCTGGTCACCATTGTGGTGATTGTTTGGCTCGTGAATGTATTTGGGTTGATGCATTACGTGACCCATTTTCGCGTCGGGCACTAACGGTTCGCTGAAGAGAAAGCTCCGGTTCGTCAACCCAACCGGCTGCAGGATGCCGGATACAACGGACGATGGCAGTCATCTGCCCATAAGGAAGAACTGTGAAACTCACAATGTTATTCGCTGTTGCAACAATGGCGGGCGCGAGCGCCTTTGCTCAGACCACGCCTCAATTAATTCCGCTGACCGAGGCCGCCCCTTCCCCAAACCTGTATCGGGCAGTCGTCATCAGCCGAACCGTCCAGGCGGTGAACTACGCGCACCGTGGTGAAGCAACAAAGGTGGATTTTGCAGGAACAACCCTGATGCCTCTTGCCGACGGTTGGGCCAGAGTGGAAAACAAAAGGGGCAACCTGGCGATCACCGCCGAATTCGGCAATCTGCAGAGGCCCACCGCTATTGGCGGCGAATATCTGACTTACGTTCTGTGGGCTATCTCGCCGGAAGGCCGGCCGGTCAATCTGGGAGAAGTGCTGGTAGGCGACAATCACCGCAGCAAGCTGCGCACAACCACCGATCTTCAGTCCTTCGCGCTGATTGTTACGGCGGAGCCTTACTACGCGGTTCGTCAGCCCAGCAACGTGGTGGTGCTCGAGAATGTAGTGCGCACGGACACCCTGGGAACGACCGAAGCGGTCAACGCCAAATATGAACTGATGGAACGCGGCGGTTACATCCCCACGGGCTATAAGTTCGATCCAGTGGTTGCGAATGCAAAACTCCCCCTGGAATTCTTTGAGGCGCGGAACGCGGTACGCATCGCGCAATCCGAAGGCGCCGAGGAATATGCCGGCGACAGCTATCGCCATGCGGTCGAGCTGATGAGCACCGCGGACAGCGCGGCGACGGATCGGCACTCCTCCCGGCAGGATCTGATTGCAACTTCGCGTCAGGTTGTCGAGACGGCGGAAGATGCGCGGGCGGTTGCAGTGAAGAGGATCGACGAAGCCCGTTTAACCAGCGAGCGCCAGGCTTCTAATGACGCGCAGGTTGCGGCGCAGGCGCAGACAGACGCGGCCAACCGGCAAAACGAGCAGGCGCAGCTGGACGCAGCAAAGGCGCGGGCCGACAATGCGCAGGCGCAGACAGACACTGCGCAGGCGCAGACAGACACTGCGAAGGCACAGTCGGACAATGCGCGGGCACAGGCAGACGACGCGAATGCGCAGGCAGTCGCTGCAAAAGCACAAGCGGATGCGGCGAACAGCCAGGCTGCTTCTTCAGCGGCGGTCGCTGCTGCCCAGGCCGATGCCGACCAGGCCCACATGGCCGCAGCACAGGCGCAACTACAGACGCAGCAGGCTAACAGCGATAAGGCAACCATGCGCGCGCAGCTGACCGCGCAGTTGAATGCAGTTCTGCAGACACGCGACAGTGCACGGGGGCTGATCGTAAGCATGTCCGATGTGCTGTTCACCACGGGAAAATACTCATTGAACCCTGGCGCACGCGAGAAGCTGGCGAAGGTCTCGGGCATACTGCTGTCTTATCCCGGGCTGGTCATCGCAGTCGGCGGTTACACCGACAACGTCGGCACCGATGTGATGAACCAAAAGCTTTCCGAGAACCGCGCCGGAGCCGTCCGCGATTACCTGGTACAGCAAGGGGTGAGCGGCACGGCGGTGACGGCGATCGGTTATGGCAACACGGAACCAGTTGCGTCCAACAGCGACGCTGGCGGACGCCAGCAGAACCGCCGAGTGGAACTCCTGGTATCCGGTGACGCCATCGGCAGCCCAGCCACCGTTGCCAGCAGCCGCCTGAACTGAAGCAGGCCTCTATTGAATTAGAAATACCGGAGTCACTCTTATGAAAGCTTCCCAGATCACATGCACGACCGCAGCGATCCTGCTGCTTGGATTCGCCATCCCTGCCTTTGCGGGGCAGGAGCGGCGCTCCGACGACAAGAACCATCCAAAGCAGGACAACAAGCAGCAGGCCAAGCCCGAGGAGCAGCGCGCGCAGCAGCCACGACCCTCGACCCGGGAAGCGCAGCCCGCCCGGCAACCTCAACAGACAAAGGAAACACCGGAGCGGGGCCAGCCGCAGGAACGGCAGGCACCGCAACAGCAGCAGGCAAAGGAGTCACCGCAACGGACCCAGTCGCAGCAACGGCGGGCTCCGCAACAGCAGAGCCCGACCGTCAGCAGGCAACAGGAACACACCGTGCAACAACGGACCGCTGCCCCTGCGCGGCGGAGCCAGGCCCAGCAACACGTCCAGCAAGCTGGCTGGCAGCAGCATCGGGCGGGGAACTGGCAGTCGGAGCACCGCACCTGGCAGCAACGCGGCGGCTATAACGGCTACCGCATTCCAGGCGCGCGCTTTCGCGGCTATTTTGGTCCGGAGCACGGATTCCGCATCGAGGGTCTGCCGTTCATGGTGGTTGGCGGATATCCGCGCTTCCAGTATGACGGTTACTGGCTGAGTGTTGTCGACCCGTGGCCGGCAGACTGGGACAGCGACTGGTACGACAACGACCAGGTGTATGTCGCTTACGTCGACAATGGCTATTACCTCTACAACCGGAGTTATCCGGGCGTCGGCATTGCAGTCAGTATTTCGATTTAACGATGCGGGTGGTGGTCGATTCGAAGCTTCGGATCGCACCACCCGCTCTCATCGACACCTTCGTAGAAGGGCGTGCAGTGCGGGCAAGGGAGTATCATCTCAAACACGTCGCACGTTCCAATACTGCGAGCGGTCTAGTCCAGGGAAGATCGTACCGGGAGGTTAACAGCTCAGGTGGCGACGCTCAAGACGTTCGGATTCGATGCCGAGGCCTTTCTTGCGAGCGCCGGACTGGGACGAAGAATCGTCCAGCTCAAGCCAAAGCAAGCCTTCTTCGCGCAGGGAAATCCCGCCGACTCCATCTTCTATCTGCAGAAGGGCCGTGCGAAGCTCACCGTGGTTTCAAAGACGGGAAAAGAAGCCACGATCACTCTGCTCTCGACAGGCGACTTCGTGGGAGAGGAATCGCTCACCGCCGTAGCCGGGCTCCGTATGGCGACGGCAACGGCGATTACGAGCTGTACCGCGCTTAAGATTGAGCGGGCGGAAATGATACGGGTGATGCATGAAGAGCATGCCTTCTCCGATCTGTTCTTATCGTTTCTGCTGGCGCGCAGCATGCGCATTCAATCGGATCTGGTCGATCAGCTGTTCAACTCCAGCGAGAAACGTTTGGCGCGCATTCTGCTGCTGATGGCCGAGATCGGCAAACCCGGCCACACGGACACGGTGATTCCAAAGATTTCACAGGAAGCCCTGGCGGATATGATCGGGACCACGCGATCCCGGGTGAGCTTTTTCATGAACCGCTTTCGCAAGCTGGGCTTTATCCAGTACAACGGCGGCATCCAGGTTCACAAATCGCTGCTGAATGTGGTTCTGCTGGATCAGCTGCCCGATCCCAACGGCGCCAGGGCGCCGATCCTCGTTCGTCCGCCGACCGCACACTGACCCAAGCTGTGGATTGGGGCGGCCATCCAACCCGGACGGCAACCGCCGGATCCTCGGCCCTGAATCGTTCCTGGTGGTGACCGGGGAGGCGATCAGATGCGCATGGGCATGATGATGTAGCGGTATTTGTACTCGTCGGCGCCGTCTTCGGGGCGCACCTGGCCAGCCGACTGCGCGTCTTTGAATTCGAGACGCACTTCGCCCTCGTTGCCGATGGCCTTCAGAAAATCGAGGAGATACGACGAGTTGAAGCCGACTACGATGGCGTCGAAGGTGTAGGGGGTTTCGATGGTGTCTTCCGATTCGCCGGCTTCGGTGGAGGAGGAGGAGACCTTGAGCTCGTTCTGCTCGATGCGCATCTTGATGGCGCCGGAGCGCTCGTCGGCGAACTGCGCGACGCGCTGGATGGAAGCGAAAAGATCGGTGCTGCGCACGATGACGAATTTGTTGTTGTCGCGGGGCATCACCGCTTCGTAGTTGGGGAACTGGCCGGTGAGCTTGCGGCTGGTGAGGACGCGGTGGCCGATGCGGAAGAAGAGGGTTGAGTCATCGTCGGC
>JBAVUB010000502.1:0-10644 GCA_049696575.1 Acidobacteriaceae bacterium
GAGCCAGGCGACGAGTCCGGCCAACAGGCCAGCGGCGAGGGCGTAGACGGTGCCTGGAATCCAGGCGTAGTGATTCGGATCGAACCAGGGCTGCATCATTGGGTTACTTCCTCTCTTCTTCCGCGACGGCGCGGTGGGCTTTCCAGAGCTCGCGGGCGAGCGCGGGGTTGATTTTTCCGTCGGCGACCAGCACGTGGAGTTTGCGCTGGAAGGAATCGGCGGCTTTGGGGTCGTCGGCCGCCTGGACTTTGGCGATGAGGCGGTCGAGGCGGGCGCGGAGGGTGGGATAGGAGACGTCGTACTCCTCGCAGAGGGCTTTGAGGGAGCCGGAACTGAGGACGAAGCGGCGGAGGAAGTGGAGGTCGTCCTCGTCGAGGGCTTCGAGCCAGGCTGGGAGGGGCGGTTGCATAAAATGAATATGCAACTTAATTTTGTTAAAGTCAAATAAAATGTAGGCCGGATTCAACAATGTTAAAACGGGAGGCCGGGATAGCCTGGTTTGTGGGCTGTTTTGGAGTGCTCAGAAGGTCATCTTTCGAGGGCTTCTCGTCCCGGTGCTACAACTGGAATGGACCAACGCCATGCCCACCCTCAACCGCATCCTGTCTGCGCTCCTGCTGCTCAGCTCGCCGCTCGCCCTCGCCCAATTCACCGGGCCCAACCCGATCCCGAAGCCGCCGCCAGCGCCGCCTCGACCGGTCCTCATTCCCAACCCCACGCAAACCCTGGCTTCGCCCTACGCCGACCCCTGCCTGGCCAACGCCGCCAAGGTCGACTTCGACACCTGCTATACCGATCAGTTCAAAGCGGCCGATCAGGACCTCAATCGCCTCTACCGCGCCGTCATCCTGGCCTTCCAGTCCGACATCGCCGACGCCCACAAACGCAAAGATGAAAGCCAGCTCAGCTACGACTCGACCGCCCTCTTCGACCTCAAAGCCGCCCAGGACGCATGGACGAAATACCGCGACCTCCACTGTAGCGCCGCCGGTCAGCAGTTCCAGGGAGGATCCATCCTGCCCATCGTCATCAGCCGGTGCATGATCCTCGTGACCCTGCACCGCAACGACGAAATCCGCGCCGCCTACCAAATCGGAGGCCGCAAGCTCGACCCGGACGTCACTGCGCCTTCAGGTGCCGATTGAAGAAATCCGCCGACAGCGTGTAGGCCGTGATCCACGACCGCTCCAGCAGAAATCCGTGAATCTCATCCGGAAACACATGTTCCTCAAACGTCGTCCCCTGTGCCCGCAGCGCCGCCGCCAGCCGCACCGTCTGCGAGAACTGCACATTCCGATCGTCGTCGCCCTGGATCAACAGCACCGGCGAACGCCACGTCTTCACCGAAGCCAGCGGTGACGACTCCCACGCAATCCGTGCCGCCTGCGGATCGGAATCCGGGTTGTAATTTGGCTGCCAGTTCCCGAGTTCGAGGTTCCAGTCATGCACGCCATGGAAATCAACGCCCGCAGCAAACAGATCGGAAGCCCGAGCCAGAGCCAGCGCCGTCAGATACCCGCCATAACTGCCGCCCCAAACGCCGATCTTCGCCCCATCCACATCGGCACGGCTCCGCAAATACAAACCACCGCCCTGCACGTCGTTGAACTCGCTCGCGCCGGCCGCTCCATAATTGAGCGCCTCACGAAAATTCAAACCGTACCCAATGCCGCTCCGATAATTCACCGACAGCACGATGTATCCGAGACTCGCCAGGTACTGATTCATCCCATACGCGTCCGAGTAGTAATCCATGTAATGCCAGCCCAGCAGCATCTGCCGCCGCGACCCGCCATGGAAAAACACGATCGCCGGATGTTTCTTCCCATCGCTCGCCGATGCCGGCAGAAACAGCTGCCCGTGAATCTGCATCCCATCCGCCGCCGAGAAAATCACCTGTTGCGGAGTGATCAGCTTCGCTCCCGGAAAATCTGCCGGAACCATCTGCGGAGCCAAATCCTTCAACTCACCGCCACGTCCTACCACCGCAGGCCGAATCGGCACATGCACATCGGACCGTAGCACCGCCACCGTTCCATCCGGCGCAACCACCGGGATCATTTCGAGCCCATCGCCATGCGTCAGTTCCTTCGGCGACCCACTATCCGCCGCCACTTCCCAAAGATGCCGCCGGTCAATGTCATCCTGGTTCGACGAATAAACCAGAGTCTTCCGATCCTTGCTGAACGCCACATAATCCACCTCAAAGCTGCCCGGCGTTAGCTCAACCGCATCGCCGCCGCTCGACGCAACCGAGTACAGATGCACCCACCCGTTTCCTTCCCATGGAAAAACAATGTGTCCATCCGCACTCCAGAACAGCTGCCGATCCGATTCGGTCTCATGAAACACGCTGCCGGTTCCATCATGCGCATGCCAAACCGGATGACCTTCGCCCGTTGCCACATCCACAACACGGATCGACCACGGCTGCGCACTGCGCCGAGGCTTGAAGTCGATCCCCGACGTATCCGGCGGAATCCGCACAAACGCAATCGCCCGGCTGTTCGGCGACCAAACCGGCTCCCGATCGATCTCCGTCGACGGATCGAGATACCTCAGCGACTGATCCACAAACGAGAAAACCCCGACAAACCCGTGATCGCCGCGTCGGCTCGCAAACGCCAGATACTTCCCATCCGGCGACCATTCCAGCGACCCCAAGCCACCACGCCCATGGAAAAGCTGCACTGGTTTAGCATTCGCATCCCGCAAATCCAGCGTCCAGATCTGATCGCTGCTGAGAAACGCAACCATGTTCCCATCCGGCGAAACCGCCGGCGCTCGTCCCTGTGCCAGCTTCCGCGCATCGCCGCCATGCACGCCGACCATCCAGATATCCTGCTCAATGCCCTGCGCCAGCAGCGCTGGATTCGGCGACGGCTTCTCCGGAAACTCAAAATCTCCACCGCGCACATAGATGATGTGCTCGCCGTCCGGCGTCCAAACAATATCCCCAACATCGATGCCATCGTCCGCATCGTCGTTCGTCACCCGATGCACCGTGTAAGCCGATCCACTCGGTTCCGCCACCCAGATATTCCGCTTGCCTTGCTGGTTGGCAATCCACAAAAACCCTCCACCAACAGGCGCCGCCTGCAATCCGGAGCTGAATGGCGCGCTCAGCACCTGCTGCAACGTGAAACCCTGCGCGCCAGCCGGCACGGCGGCCATCACACTCAGCAGAAAGCCACACACAATTACGACGAAACGGTGCATCATCGCGACCCTCGGATGTTGAGATTCGCCCATTATCCGGGCGCAGGGCAGGGAATTCAAATCCTGGCGGTTCTATACTCTGCAATGGTGAGCACGCCGCCCAACCCGCAGAAGCCAGGCCGCCAGCTCGGCCTGTCCTTCGAGTCGGCTGCGTCGGCCGTCTCGCGCCACATCTGGAAAGTCGGCGACCTTGTCAGCGAGGTGCGCCTCCACATCGAGCGCGAGTACGGCGACCTCTGGGTCGAAGGCGAAATTTCCAACCTTCGCCCCGCGCCTTCCGGCCACGTCTACTTCACGCTCAAGGATGGCGACGCGCAGCTTCCCGCCGTTCTCTTCCGCAAACAGGCCTCGCTCCTGCGCTTTCGGCCTGCCGATGGCCTGCACGTCCTGCTCCGCGGCAAGATTTCCGTCTATGAGCAACGCGGCCAGATGCAGCTGGTTGCCGAATTCCTTGAGCCCGTCGGTGCCGGCTCGCTGCAAATTGCCTTCGAGCAGCTCAAACAGCGCCTCGAAGCGCGCGGCCTCTTCGATCCCGCCCGCAAAAAGCCGCTACCTGCCTTCCCGCACTGCGTCGGCATTGTCACCTCGCCCACCGGCGCTGTCATCCGCGACTTCCTCAACATCGTCAATCGCCGCCACGCGGGCCTCCACGTCCTCGTCTACCCGGCGCTCGTTCAGGGAGAAGCCGCCGCAGCCGAAGTCGCCGCCGGCATTGCGTATTTCAACCGCACCCGCCACGCCGACCTCATCGTCATCGCCCGCGGCGGCGGCTCGCTCGAAGACCTCGCTCCCTTCAATACCGAATTCCTCGCCGAAGCCATCGCCGCCTCTGAGCTTCCCGTCATCTCCGCCATCGGCCACGAAACCGACTTCACCATCGCCGACTTTGTCGCCGACCTGCGCGCCCCCACACCCTCTGCCGCCGCTGAGCTGGTCACCGCTGTTCTCCACAACATCACAGATCGCGTCCACACCTTCGACCAGCGCCTCCAGCGCGCCGCCCGCTATCGCCTCATGCAGGCGTCCAATGCGCTGGCGCGCGTGCGCGTCGAATCCATCCTCGTCCGCGAACGCGATCAGCTTCGCCGCCACCAGCAGCGTGTGGACGACCTCACCCTCCGCATGGAATCGCAATGGAGTGCGCGCCATCGCAATCTCGCCGATAAACTCCAGCGGCTCTCGGTCCGACTCCTGCGCCAGGACGTCGTATCGCGCACCGCCGCCGCCCGCGAGCGCCTCACCTCGTTGCAAACTCGCATCGTACGCGCCCTGCAGGATCGCCGGCGATCCTTCCGCGATCACCTCGCTGCTCTGGACGTTCGCGCCTTTCGCGCTCAGCGCGAACACTTCCGATTTCTCCGCGATCACATGGCGGGCCTCGCTCGCCACCTCACCACGCTTTCCCCTCTCGCCGTTCTCAGTCGCGGCTATGCGCTGGTGTACGATGACCACGGTGCGCTGATAAAAGATACTGAGAGCGTGGCAGAAGGCCAGTCGATCGTCACCCGGCTCGCTCGCGGTCGCATCCACAGCCGGATCACTGAAATCGAGAAGGAAACACAAAGTTCATGAGGAAGCTATTTGGCACCGATGGCATTCGCGCGGTTGCCGGCGAAGCTCCGCTGGATGCGAAGACGATCTACGCCGTGGGCCTCGCGCTCGCGCATCAGCTCAACGGGTCTCACGCGCACCCGCGTGTTCTGCTGGGCATGGACACGCGCGAATCCAGCGAGTCGATCGCTGCCACCATTGCGGGCGGCCTCGCCAAAGGTGGTGCTCACGTAGAAAACGCCGGCGTCGTCACCACTCCTGCCATCGCGTTCCTCGCGCGACAGCACGGCTTCTCCGCAGGCGTCGTGATTTCCGCTTCTCACAATCCCTGGCAGGACAATGGCATCAAAGTATTCGGCAACGACGGTTACAAATTACCCGACGAAACCGAGCTTCGCATCGAAACGGAAATCTTTCGCCGTCTCGAAAAGGTCGAAGCGCCTCAGCACGGTTCCGCGCCCGCGGTGAACAATAAGTACCGCGCCGAGTACGAGCACTTCCTGCGCTCGGCCGTTCCGGGTTTGAATCTGAAAGGCCTGAGTGTCGTGCTGGATTGCGCCAACGGAGCCGCTTCCGCCATCGCCCCCGAACTCTTCGAGCATCTCGGCGGCAACATCCACCTCACTCACGTGTCTCCCGACGGACGCAACATCAACGCGAACTGCGGTGCGTTGCACCCCGAAGTAGTCGCTGCGGAAACCAAATCCCTCGGAGCCGATCTCGGCGTGACCTTCGATGGCGATGCCGATCGCGCGATGCTGGCCGACGCCAATGGGAAGGTCGTCAACGGCGATGCCGTCATGCTTCTGGCCGCCCGCGACATGAAACAACGCGACCTCCTGCGCAACGGGACCGTCGTCGCAACCACCATGTCGAACATGGGCCTCGAGGCCGCTCTCCGCCGCGATGGCATCCGTATGCTGCGTGCTCCGGTCGGTGACAAATATGTCCTTGAGCGCATGCAGCAGGAGCAAGCTTCGCTCGGCGGCGAGCAGTCGGGCCACATCCTCTTCCCGCATCTCGCCACCACTGGCGACGGTCTCCTCACTGCCCTCGTCGTCCTCGACGTCATCCGCCGCTCCGGTCGCCCGCTGCACGAACTCATCGCCGACCTCAAAGTCTTCCCGCAAGTCATCGTCAACGTCCGGGTCCGCGAGAAGAAGCCTCTCGACGAAATTGCAACCGTCAAAGATACAATTCTCGCCGCCGAGGCGGAGCTTGCCGAGAGTGGCCGGGTCGTCGTCCGGTACTCCGGCACCGAAGCCCTCGCTCGCGTCATGATCGAAGCCGAATCCGAGGAGGCAATGCGCCGCCACGCCGACCGCATCGCCGCTGCCATCCGCGCCGAATTGGGCGTCTGATCACTGCAAATCCCGCCAGTTTGCGCCAGTCCCCACATCCGCAACCAGCGGCACATTCAGTTCCATCACGTGCTCCATCTCATGCCGCACCATCGCACTCACCGGCTCAATCTCATCCTCCGGCACATCGAACACCAGCTCGTCGTGCACCTGCAGCGTCATCCGCGTCTTCAGCTTCTCTCTCGTCAGCCCCTGATCGATCCGAATCATCGCCAGCTTGATCAGATCCGCCGCCGTTCCCTGCAGCGGCGTGTTGATCGCCGTCCTCTCTGCAAACCCACGCTGATTCGCATTGCGGCTTTGAATATCCGGAATCGGCCGTACCCGCCCGAACACCGTCCGCACCATCTGCTCGCGCCGCGTCTCCTCCAGCATGCGATCGATGTACGCCCGCACCCCCGCATAGCGCTCGAAGTACGTTTCGATATAGAGTCGCGCCTCGTTCTGCTCAATCCCCAACTGCGCCGCCAGCCCGAACGGTGAAATGCCGTACACGATCCCGAAGTTCACAGCCTTCGCGCGATTCCGCGTCTCTTTGCTCATCGTCTCTGCGGGAACTCCAAATACCTCCGCCGCCGTCAGCGTGTGAATATCCTGCCCCGTCTGGTACGCCTTCACCAGCAGCGGATCCTCCGAAAAATGCGCGAGCAGCCGTAGTTCAATCTGCGAATAATCTGCCGACAGCAACACGCATCCCGGCGCAGCAATAAACGCCGCGCGAATCTCCCGCCCAAGCTCAGTCCGAATCGGAATATTCTGCAGGTTTGGATTTGTCGACGACAGCCGTCCCGTTGCCGTGCCCACCTGATTGAACGTCGTGTGCACCCGCCCCTCGCTGTCCGCCAGCAAGGGAAGGGAATCGGCATAGTTCGATTTCAACTTCGTCAGCTGCCGATACTCCAGCACCAGCCGCGGTACATCGTTATGCCCCGCCAGCTCCTCCAGCACATCCTGCGCCGTCGAAATCACCTTCCCCTTGCCGTATTTCAGCGGCCGAGGCAGCCCCATCTTGTTGAACAGCACATCCCCCAGCTGCTTCGGCGAGTTGATATTGAACCGCTGCCCCGCCAGCGAAAAAATCTCCTCGCCCACCCGCTGCATATCCGCGGCCAGCCGATCCGCCATCCCCCCCAGTACGCCCAGGTCGATCCGCACCCCCACCCTCTCCATCCCCAGCAGCACCGGCACCAGCGGCAAATCGATCTCCTCATATACCCGCCGCTCGCCCAGCGTATCCACCTCTCCGCGCATCGTCGCCGCCAAAGCATGCGTCAGATGCGCCGCCTCCGTCAGCTGCCGATCCCCCATCTCATGCGGAGGCCCGCCGCCAAACCGCGCCGCCACATCCCCCAACCGATGCGTCGCGTGCGTCGGATTAATAAGGTAGGAGTACAGCATCACATCGTCGGTCGCGCCGCGCAGCGCAACCCCATGCGACTCCAGCACCCGCAGCGCCGCCTTCAAATCGTGAACGCGCTTTGGGACCGCCGCATCCTCCAATAAATCCTTCACTGCATCCAGCGGAACCAGCAGCGCCCCGCCACCCTCCGCCGCAACCCCGATCCGGCATTCCGTCGCAGCCGGACTCGCCTCGCACGCAGCATCAGCCGCATCGACAAGATCCAGCAAAGACATCGTCTTCAGCTCCGGCTCACGTTCCTCCAGCGCCTCCGACTCCGCCTCGCTCACCTGCTCCGCGGCCGCCGCCAGTTCCGACGCCGCCAGCGCCAGCGCAAATCCATCCCTGCGTGCCAGCTCTACGAACGCCCCAATCTGCTCCGCCGTCGGCTCCAGTACATATTCCACCGCCGTCGTCGGTACCGCCGGCGCCAGCTCCCGCAACAGCGTCGTAAACTCCAGCTCCGTAAACAGCGTCCGGCACGCCGCCGTGTCCGGAGCCTGCGTCCGCATCGCCTCCGGCTCAAACTCCAGTGGTACCTCGCAATGGATCGTCACCAGCTCCTTGCTCAGCAGCACCGCCTCGCGGTTATTTTGTAACGATTCCCGATACCTTTTCCCCTTGATCTCGTCCGCCCGATCCAGCGCCGCCTCCACGCTCCCGAATTGCTGGATCAGCTCCACCGACCCCTTATCGCCAACTCCCGGCGCGCCCGGTATGTTATCGACCGAGTCGCCCCGCAGCGCCATCACATCCACCACCAGCTCCGGCGGCACACCCAGAGTTTCGATTACCTTCTCGCGGTCCAGCACCAGGTTGTCCTTCACTGGATTGAGAATCTTCACCCGCTCGTTCACCAGCTGCATCATGTCCTTGTCGTTCGAGACGACAAACACCGGATGTCCCGCCTTCGCTGCCTTCGCCGCCAGCGTCCCGATCACATCATCCGCTTCAAAACCCTGCGCCTCCAGAATCGGAATCCGAAACGCCTCCAGCGCCCGCCGCACGTATGGCACCTGCTGCGCGAGATCCGGCGGCATCGCCTCGCGATTCGCCTTGTATCCGCCCGTCTCTACCGTCTCAAATCGCTGCGTCTCCGCGCTGAATTTCTTCACCGTCATCCCCCGCGCCCGCTCATCGCGAAACACCGGCCCGCTCACATCGAACACCGCCGCGAAATATTCCGGCTCAAAATCCCGCCGCAGCTTGTTAATCATGTTCACGAACACATACGTCGCCGCCGTCGGCACGCCCGTCCGCGTCGACATCGGTCTCGACCGCTGCATCGCGTGATACGCGCGAAAAATAAACGACATCGCGTCGAGCAGAAAAATTGTGGGCTTGCTGGAATCTCCGGGCACGAAGTTGAGTGTACCGCTTCATTCCCGCGCTCCCGAACCCCAATCCCAGCCGCGCCAGCCCCAAACCTCTCCCGCTATAATTCCCCGAACGGAGAACCAACCATGACGCATCGCCTTTTGCCGCTGGCTCTGGCCGCGGCCTTGTTCCCCTCGTGTTTTGCCCAATCGGCTCCTGATCCCGCTGAGAAGCCTCTCACCGCCTTGCCCTATTCGCCCTCGCTCGACCTCGCCGACATGGACCGCACCGCCGATCCCTGCGTCGACTTCTATCAATATGTGTGCGGTGGCTGGATGAAGGCCAATCCCATCCCTCCCGATCAGGCCGCATGGGATGTCTACGCCAAGCTGAGCAACGATAATCGCCAGTTTCTCTGGGGCATTCTCGAAGAAGACGCGAAGCTCACCCAACGCACTCCCGCGCAGCAGAAAATCGGCGACTACTACGCCGCCTGTATGAATACTGATGCCATCAATGCGCGCGGGCTCGCGCCCCTTCAGCCCGAACTCGACCGCATTGCCGCGATCCAGAATCGCAGGCAACTCGCCGCCTTCCTGCGCGAAGGCGCCGACCAGCGTGGCCTCTACTTCCTCGGTGCGGGCGCCGAGCCCGACCCCAAAAACGCAGGCATGATGATCGTCGGCATTGGCGCCGGCGGCCTCGGCCTGCCTGACCGCGACTACTACACCAAGACCGATGCGAAAAGCCAGGCAACCCGCCAAAAATTCGTCGAGTACATGGCGCACCTTCTGGTCCTTGCAGGCGAGCCCCAGTCTCAGGCCGATCAGGATGCCGCCGCCACCATGAAGATCGAAACTGCGCTGGCCACTGCATCGCTTACCCGCGTCGAGCGCCGCGATCCCTACAACGTCTACCACCCGATGAAGATTGACTCGGTCGATGCCCTCGCCCCCGCGCTTGAACTCGGCGCGTATCTCAATCAGGAACAGATCCCCGCATCCGTGCTCGCCAACGTCGATGTCGCGCAGCCAAAGTTTCTAGCTGCGCTGCAAACCGAACTCGCCAACGAGCCGCTCGAAAGTCTCAAAGCCTGGCTGCGCATCCACGCGCTCAACGGCGCTGCGCCCAGCCTTTCCAGCAATTTCGAGGATGCCCGCTTCGACTTCTATTCGAAATACCTGCGCGGCGTCCCGCAGATGCCGGCCCGCTGGAAGCGTTGCGAAGGCCAGGTGGATCGCTCCCTCGGTGAAGCTCTGGGTCAGGAATTCGTCGCTCGCGACTTCTCGCCTGCCACCAAACAAAAAGTCACAGTTATGACCGATCAGATCGAACAGGCCATGCAGCAGGAGATCGAGAACCTCGACTGGATGAGTCCCGCCACCAAACAGGCCGCTGTGGCCAAACTGCATGTCGTCCAGAACAAGATCGGCTATCCAGACAAATGGCGTGACTACTCCTCGCTCACCATCGAGCGCAACGACTACTTCGGCAACGTCGTGCGCGCGCGCGTCTTTGAGGAGAAGCGCGACTGGGCTAAGGTCGGCAAGCCGGTCGACCGCAACGAGTGGTTCATGTCGCCGCCCACGGTGAATGCCTACTACGACCCGCAGATGAACAACATCAACTTCCCCGCCGGCGTGCTGCAGCCGCCCCTCTACGACCCGAAAGAAGACGACGCCCCCAACTACGGTGACACCGGCGGCACCATCGGCCACGAGCTCACCCATGGCTTCGACGACGAAGGCCGTCAGTTCGACGGCCAGGGCAATCTCCGCGACTGGTGGACTCCTGCCG
>JBAVUB010000503.1:0-1824 GCA_049696575.1 Acidobacteriaceae bacterium
GCTGGGGGGAACGGTGGGCAGCGTGGCCCATCACTTGTTGCCCACCTATACGGCGACAGCCGGTGCCTACGCTCTGGTCGGCATGGGCACCCTCTTCGCGGGGATCGTGCGCGCTCCCATGACTTCCGTGCTCATGATTCTCGAGACCACGCGCGACTATACGGTGATCGTGCCTCTCATGATTTCGAATCTCGTGAGCTTTTTCATTTCCTCCCGGCTGCAGAAGGAACCGATCTATATCGCGCTGGCGTTTCAGGATGGCATTCACCTGCCCACCAATGAGAACCGCCCAGGCTATCGCCGGCGTCAGGTTTTCCAAACCATGATCGCTGCAACCGAGCTTCTGCCAGTACAGCTGACGGTCGCCCAGGCCCTCGAAAAAGTCGGCGCCAGCTCATGGCGAACGTGGCCGGTCATGGATCAGCGAGATGTAATCGGAGTCATCAGCCTCGCCACGCTCGAACAGGCGCGCGCACAGGGCGCTGCCGCCAAACCGCTGAGCGACCTTGTGGATGCAACCGTCTTCCCCCATGTCCATCAGGACCAGGGACTCACTCTGGCCCTGGAGCGAATGGGTGCGGCCCACGTTGAACTTCTTCCCGTCGTCAGCCGCGCCGACATCAACAAGCTCGAAGGTGTGATCGTCCTCCAGGATCTCTTGCATGCCTTCGGCATCGATCCCGCGCACTATTCCAGCACCGCGGCTGGGCCGGCCAACGCTCCAGCAACCCCGATTCTCGATCCCAGCGAAGAAACGTCAGAGCCGGCAGAAGTGACGCACACCACCACCTCCTGATTCGGGCCCGTGAGCGGGCATCGATCGGGCGCCGCTCCCGAAAGTGTCTCCGTGAGATCGCCCTTGCCCTGTTTGCTCTGCATCGGAGCGTGAAAGTGCCGCCCAATGTGCCGAAGCCGCCAATATCGTACCTCCCTCTGGCGGCACAAGTCTGGTTGAATACTGTTTTGGGGAGAACCTGAAGATGCGAATTGCGCGCTTCCACCGAAGAGGTCGATTGCGTGTCGGTCTCTTGCTCGCGAGCGTGTGCATACTCGGTGCGGGTCTGCTTGCAGCAGAGGGACAGTCAGCGGCCGAAGATCTGACCCGATGGAAGGCCGAGGCGGCGCGGGTAACGATCGTGCGCGACGACTGGGGTATTGCGCATGTCCATGGCCAGAGCGATGCGGATGCCGTCTTCGGGATGATCTACGCACAGTGTGAGGATGACTTTAACCGCGTGGAGATGAACTACCTTGCCGCGCTTGGACGCATGGCTGAGGCTGAAGGCGAAGGCGCCCTCGGGCAGGATCTGCGCCAGCGGCTGTTTCTGGATCCGGCTGAACTCCAGCGCGACTACGCCGCCAGCCCGGATTGGCTGAAACGGCTGATGAATGCATGGGCAGACGGGATTAATTTCTATCTTGCCACGCACCCTGAAACAAGACCCAAAGTGCTCACCCAATTTGCGCCCTGGATGGCGCTCTCGTTTACTGAGGGCAGCATAGGCGGCGATATTGAGCGAGTCGACCTGAAGAAGCTGCGCGCCTTCTATGACCCGCAAGCCTCGAACACCGGGTCGGTCAATCGCGTGGAGCCGCCGCTAAGTAAGTCCTCCCGTCAATCGCAGTGGCTCGAACCCGAACCGGGCGGATCCAATGGATTCGCGATCGCGCCCGGTAATACGGTCGCTCATCATGCGCTGTTGCTCATCAACCCGCATACCTCATTCTTCTTCCGCAGCGAACTCCAGATGGCGAGCAATGAGGGCCTCAACGCTTATGGGGCGGTAACATGGGGGCAGTTCTTTGTTTATCAGGGATTCAATG
>JBAVUB010000504.1:0-5859 GCA_049696575.1 Acidobacteriaceae bacterium
CTGCTTCCCCTCCGCGTAGATCTGCGCCACCGGCTCTGGCAGGAAATACCCATCGACCACCGGCCAGAACGCCGGCCCTCCCGATCCCCTGTGCGCCGTCACCTTCGCCACCAGGTCATCGGCACTCATCGCCCGCAGCGCCGTCACGTCGCTCGTCCCGAACGCCGTCCCTGCTCCCGCCGCTTCCTCCTTCTCAGCATCGGCCAGCGGCCTGAAGCCCTCTCCGCGCTGACCCGGAAATGCCGCGCCGCTTTCGCCAATCGCATGCGCAAACAGCCCCTGCGCCAGCGGCGACGCCATCTGCGCGCTCACCGAAAACGAGCCCGCCGACTCTCCAAAAAGCGTCACGTTGCCCGGATCGCCCCCGAACTTCGCAATGTTCTTCTGCACCCACTGCAAAGCCGCGGTTTGATCCAGCAGGCCGTAATTCCCCGCAGCATGCTGCGGCGACTCCGCCGCCAGACCCGGCAGCGCCAGGAATCCAAACACTCCCAGCCGGTAGTTCATCGATACGACGATCACACCCTTCGTCGCGAGGTGCTCGCCGTCCTGCCGCGGCTCCGATGTCGCACCCGACGTAAACCCGCCGCCGTAGATCCACACCATCACCGGCAGCTTCGCCTTCTTGTCCTTCGCCGGCGTCCAAACGTTCAGATTCAGGCAATCCTCACTCTGCCCCGGATCGCGAAAAAGCATATCCGGAAACGGCGAGGTCTGCATGCACCGCGACCCGAACTGCGTTGTCTCCTTCACGCCCGCCCATTTCACCGCGGGCTGCGGCGGCTTCCAGCGCAGCGGTCCGATCGGGGGCGCGGCATACGGCACTCCCAGAAAAACGCGCACCTGGCTGTCGCTGCTCAGCTTGCCGTGAATTTTGCCCTTGTCGGTTTTGACGGTCAAATGATCGTCGGCATTGGCGAACAAACCAGAGGCCACACAGCACACGCATGCAATGGCCCACGCGGATTTCCCACGAGAAAGCATTTCTTACCTCCGTCTATCCGGAAGTCCTGATCGGGAAGACTCACCAAAATATCAGAGGAGAGCCCCTTCGCGCTCCTGCGCCAGCATATCGTTGATAGTTTCCCTTCGCCGGATCAGGCGGGCACGCTTCCCTTCGACCAGCACTTCCGCAGGGCGAGGGCGCGAGTTGTAGTTGGAGGCGAGCGACATTCCGTAAGCGCCGGCATCGAGGATCGCCACCAGATCACCCGGCTTGAGCGCAGGCAGTTCCCGGTCGCGAGCAAAGAAATCCCCCGTCTCGCAAACCGGACCCACAACATCCGCCGGAGATTTCCGCGATCGGCGCGGCGTCACTGGGATTATTTCGTGAAACGCCTGATACAGCGCAGGCCGGATCAGGTCATTCATGCCAGAATCGGTGATCACGAAGGTCTTTTCCCCGTTCTTCTTGACGTAGAGCACCCGCGCTACCAGAGCCCCCGCCTGCGCCACAAGAAAACGCCCCGGCTCAAGCAGCAACGTCAGCCCGCCCGTCGATTCAACAATCGGCATCAATGCGGCAGCATATTGTCGAACCTTTTCCTCCGCGTCGAAGGGACGGTCGGAGTGATATTCAATGCCGAGCCCTCCGCCCACATCCATGAATCGAATCGGGTGTTCATCCTTGCGCAGATCGGCAATCAGTTTCGCCACGCGTTGCGCGGCCGCGCCAAACGGCTCCGCACTGCGAATCTGCGAGCCGATGTGAACGCTCGCTCCGCACGGCAGCAGGTACTTCCCGGCCTTCCGGTACACCGCTCGCGCGCGACGAATATCGATCCCAAATTTGTGCTCGCGCATTCCCGTCGAAATATACGGATGCGTTTCGGTGAACACGTCCGGATTAACCCGCAGCGCGATTTGCGCCCGCTTCCGAAGCTTCGCGGCGCGTCCGGAAAGCAATTCCAGCTCACCCTCGCTCTCCACGTTAAACAGAAGGATTCCGGAGCGAAGCGCCAGATCCATCTCCGGTGCCGTCTTTCCGATTCCGGAGAAGACAATCCTCTCGGCGGCGGTACGATCGGCGGTCAACACACGCTCCAGCTCGCCGCCCGAAACCACATCGAAGCCCGCGCCGCGCCGCGCCAGCATCTGAAGAATCGCCAACCCTGAGTTGGCCTTCACCGCATAACACACCAGATGCGGAAGTGAGCGGAATGCCTGCTGGAACTGCCGCAGCCGCTCAGTAATGTGGTTGGCCGAATAAACATACAGCGGGGTTCCGAACCTGCGCGCAAGACTCTCCACGCTTACGCCGTCGCAGCGCAGCGATGTTCTGGCATCGGGATAGAAAAATGGACGGCTGGAAATGGAAGAACCTCGACAGAAAGGTTGTCCCTGAGATTATCGGGCTTCCCCCACCGCGTAAAGGAAACCATGAGTCGGCTTCGTCTTAGCTCAATCGGATCTCATGGATGCGCGTCGAGCTCAAAGTTGAAAGTGGCGTTGCCCGTCGCCGCAGTCACCAGAAGCCGGGCTGCCTGGTCATTCGCAGAAACGGGCGTCAAGGTAACCGAACCGTCGATCCCCGAGATGGCCTGGACACTCTGCTGCGCCAGAACCGGCGCCGGATCGCACTCTCCCTGCGCGGGGCACGCCTCCGTCCAGCCGTCGAGGGTCTCGGCGAATGTAACCGTAGCTCCTGCCAGCGGATCGCCGAAAGCATCCGTTACGTGCAGAACAACAGGAGCAAATGTCTGGCTCGCGTAGACGTACTGAGTCGTTTCACTCCACGGCGCCAGGACTGCGCTCTCCGGATGCACAGGCGTAACGATGAATGTCGCGCAATTCGTTGTATTCCCGAGGCAGGCGCTTACCGGCGAATTCACGCTGTCGGTGAACGGCCCCGCCGAAAGCTGCCCTGCGACAAGCCCATTGGCGTCGCTGGCGTTCTGCCCCGTAGTGACGCCCACGCCCGTAGTCGCGGACTGCCACGTAACGGCCTGCCCTGCTACCGGAACTCCTGACGGATTCAGCACCACCGCCTGCACGGGCCACTGCACGGTAGCCCCCAACGCTAAGTAGAGGTTGGGCGTCAGAGCCACAATCGACGGCGGAGCGGTCCCGCTAAATTCGGCGATGACGCCGCTTCCACTCGTGAGCGACGCCGTGATTTGCGCCAATGCCCTGGAGCTTGCCATGACTGGCAGCGTCGCTGTGCCATCGCCGGCCGTCACCGCGCTGCAAATCGATTGCCCGCAGCCCATCGCAGCCGCACCTTCCGTCAGAGCGTACGTAACCGTCACACCAGCGGCTGGCGTCTGGGTGGTCACGTTCATCGTGCGCACCGTAAACGGCTGCGTCACTCCGATAGGAACCGAACCCATTGGCGCAACCAGCAGCGAGATCGCATCGTCCGGTGCGGCATCGTAACTAACGCCACTGGCGATCGCCGCCACGCCGAGGGTTTGCGTATCCTGGACTTCCACAAACACGTCGCCGGTGACTCCACCAGAGGCGGGAGCCGTGGCAACAATCACGGTGGGCGTCACACTGGTCACCGGGGCAGCCACCCCGTTCACAGAAACAGTCACGGAAGGTCGAAAACCCATTCCCTGAATCACCATCTGTCCGCCCTGCACTGGCAGGCGAGCAGGAGTCACGCTGTCCGCATACAGAATGCGGCCGTGATACGCGTAGTCCGGACGCCCATCCCCTCGAAAATCCGCCAATCCGATACGAACCTCGCTGTCCGCAACGGTCAGCACCGGAAGGGTCGTCAGGCCGGCCAAGTTGCCGTTGAACGGCACGACCGTCCCGGTCACAGGGGCAACGCCTATATTATCGGTGCCATTCCACGCTCCGGCGACCATTTGCGCCTTGTTCTCCGAGTTTGCGCCCGTCTCATCCAGCGCCTCCGCTTCGACGGTAAACTCACGCCCTCCCTGCGCCCAGAATTGAAACCAGCCGGAGTGTCGGTACCCCGTAATTCGTCCCGTCCACTCGCCGGTGACAGGCAGATTGGCCGGTGAACCTTCGGCTCCGTCGGCTCCGCTTTGCATTTCATCGTCAGCATCGTCGATCGCTACCGTTTGCGTCACAGCCGATCCGGCGCTAAGCGTGCCCAGCGCAATTACCGGCATCGTGCCAGAAGGAGCTGCCTGTCCGGTGGTGTACGGCCCAACCGAGGAACTGCCCGTATACAGCGGGTTCAGCGCTTCAAACGTCAACTGATACTGCGATGGGTTCGTACCCGGCGGCAATGGAACGCCACTCAGATCGAAGAACCCTTCGAGCGCGGGTTCGTCGCTGCCGAAGCGATTCAGCGGATTTCCCTGAGCGTCGGTTGTGCCCGTAATCGAATTTCCTGCGTTGCCCTGGAAAAAGACGCCGCTCACGGCGGTCGCCGTATAACGAACATCCGGCACGCCGTTGATCAGCGGCTGCAGCACGACATTGACTCCCTGCATTCCCTGCCCGCTCGGAAACTGAATCGTCCCCTGCACGGAAATGGTCGCTGCGGCGGTAATGGTCTTGCCCGTAAAGCTACTCACGTTCGCTGCTGTCACTGGATAGAGACGGTTCAAAGCGGCGATGTCGTCAGTCCGAAGCGTCGAATTGGGCATGCATTGACCGCTGCCTCCATTGCAAAGCCTCTCGATCGGATGCATGATCGGCCAGCCAACCAGCCCATCGGCGGTAATCTGATCGTTCACAAACATCTCTTCGTTCGTCTGCGACCAGTCGAGACCCAGCACGCGGCCGAAACCGCGGATCAATTGGTATTGCAGGTTGGCGATCTGGACGGCATTGGTTGCGCACAAGCCGTTGACCAGAACCAGAGCGTGAACGATGTTGCCCGTGACGGCGAGGTTGTCAACGCTCACCAACACCCCATTGTTCTGGCAGGCCAGTGGCGAGCTGGCGCCTGCGCCATAGATCGCGTTGATCACCGAGCCGTCGGCATCGTAAACCACGGCGACCGGCCTGTTCGTGGCCGTTGGCTGGATATCCGCAGGCAGCGTGACTCCGCTTGCGCCGACCGTGACATTCGACCCGTTGACGTCTTCGGCGAGACTGTCCCCTGACCGAATCGTGACCGCGGCGGTACTGACGTTGTTCCAGACTGCGGCAGCGTTCGCCACCATGGCATTGGCTTGTGCCTCAGTGAGTTGTGCGCTCAGATCGCCGAGGTCGGTGTAATAGGTGACTTGTCCGTTGGCCCAGATGATCGGCTGGCCCTTGACCGACGAGTTGAAATAGCTTGAGCCGGCAATCCAGCGCGGTCCCCCAGCGTGAGCGATTTGCAGGGCGAAGGTGAGGACGAGAACCAGCAGAACGAGCAGGTTTGAGGTTCGGTCCGACGTCAGCCGAGTGTCTTCGGATCCAGTTGCACGGCGCACGCTTTGGCCTCCGGAAGCAGCTGCAAGTTGTGCGGCGTGAGCTTCCGGCTCTATTTCGACATGGGGATCGCTGGTTGGGAGGAAGAATCGAAAGGGAAGTGTGCGGCATCATGTCAGTTCGGGACAACGGGTTGGCGCGGTTCCAATTCGGGAGCTGGCGCGAAGCTGGCTGCGACCGTCCGATTCGAGCGGTCGCAGGTACAATTTGAAAGTTCAGGCAAATGGCAGACGACATTCGCGATACGGTCATCCTCGGCACGGGCTGCGCTGGTCTTACGGCAGCGATCTATACGGCTCGAGCCAATCTGAAACCGCTGGTTCTTGAAGGCCATGAACCTGGCGGCCAACTTTCGATCACGACGCTGGTGGAGAATTTCCCAGGCTGGCCAGACGGCATTCAGGGCCCGGAACTGATTGAGAACATGAGGAAACAGGCGTCTCGGTTCGGCGCCGAGTTTCGGCTCGGGCATCTGGCAACGGCGGATCTGACGAAGCATCCGTTTGCGCTGAATCT
>JBAVUB010000505.1:0-3230 GCA_049696575.1 Acidobacteriaceae bacterium
CTGTTGCTCATCAACCCGCATACCTCATTCTTCTTCCGCAGCGAACTCCAGATGGCGAGCAATGAGGGCCTCAACGCTTATGGGGCGGTAACATGGGGGCAGTTCTTTGTTTATCAGGGATTCAATGACCGTGCCGGATGGATGCATACATCGAGCAACGTGGATGCAGTGGATGAGTATCTGGAGAAGGTAGTCCGCGATGGCGACAAGCTGAGCTACGTTTATGGTGGCCAGACGCGCCCTTTTACCACCAGACCGATCACGCTCCATTACAAAACGCCGCAGGGGCTGTCCTCGCGTACCTTTACGGCGATGTACACCCTGCACGGACCGGTGATCGGGCAGGATGGCGACCGTTGGATCACTGTCCAGTTGATGAATACTCCCGTTCCCGCCCTGGAGCAGAGTTACCTGAGGACTAAGGCGCGGAATTATGCCGAATACCTCAAGACCATGGAGTTACGGGCGAACTCCTCCAACAATACGATCTTTGCGGATGCCGACGGCGACATCGCTTATTGGCACGGTAACTTTATTCCCATCCGCAATCCGCAATTCGATTACACCAGGCCGGTGGATGGGAGCGACCCAGCGACGAATTGGCAGGGATTGATGACGGTGAGTCAGGTGCCGCATCTGCTGAATCCGAAGAGCGGGTACTTGTTCAACGTCAATGATTCGCCCTGGAACGGCGCGGGGATAAGTTCCCTGCGCAAGGCTGACTACCCTGCCTATGTGGAGCAGGGTATCGAGACAGCGCGCGGTCTGCATGCTATGCGGGTGCTGGCTCCCAATGGGATTCCACGGCGTGATTTCACGCCCGATGGCCTGATGCATGCGGCCTACGACTCCTTTCTGCCGTGGTTTGCCCGGACCGTGCCGGTGCTGACCGCGGCTTACGACGCGCTTCCCGCGGACGCCCCGCTCCGGTCCCGCCTTGCCGATCAGATCGCGGTTCTGCGCGCCTGGGATGACCGCTGGGCCGCGGATTCGGTGGCAACCTCAGTCGCTGTGTACTGGGGTACAGAATTGATCAGGACCGTGGGCCGGCCGGCACACGACGCCATGGTGCCGAGCGAGGAGTGGGTCGCTACCCGCACGCCGCCGGAAGCTCTGATCACCGCACTGGCAAAAACGTCGGACAAACTCGCCGCGGATTTCGGTACATGGCGCACCCCCTGGGGAAAGATCAACCGGTTTCAGCGCCTCAACGGAGAAATCGTGCAGCCTTTCAATGACGGCGACGCCAGCATTCCAGTGCCATTCACCTCGTCTCTGTGGGGATCGCTTGCCTCGTTTGGGGCGCGCCAGTATCCCGCCACGAAGCGGTGGTATGGAACCGCCGGCAACAGCTTTGTCGCAGTGGTTGAGTTCGGGAACAAGGTGAGCGCGATGGGCGTGACCGCCGGTGGAGAGAGCGGCCACCCGGAGTCGAAGCATTTCGATGACGAGGCTGAACGGTATGCCTCGGGCGATTTGCGCGAGATTTATTTCTATCCGGAACAGCTCAACGAACACACGGAACGGACTTATCATCCAGGCGAGTAACCTAACCACCTGAGACCCATCCCCTTCGGTTGATGCCAGATTCCCCCCCTCCCCCCAGGTTCCGCCTTACTTCCCCGCACCCGCCAGCTCCCTCTCAGCCCCAATAAATCCCCAGGAATTCCAGGCCTCGCCCTTCACAACCTTGCTGAATAACTCCACAGCGCCGGCCCGGTCGCCATGATACAACCGCCAGTTACCAACCCCATAAGTCACTGTGTCGAACGCAAGCTCGCCTTCAAGATCGTCCGGCCCGGCCGGCGCAGGCGGCAACACCTCCTTCTCCGTCAGCTTCCCCTGGTAGAAATGCAAAAGACGGAGATAGAAGTAGAGGTGCGGCTCGGTGTTCTTCACTTCAGGCGTGATCCTCGCCAGCGCCTCGGCCGCCTCCTTTTCCTTCCCGGCGCGCCGCAGCGAAACGTACAGCCAGTTCGAGCAGTCGATCAGGCTGTCGTCCGTTTTCGCCAGGTCCCGCGCCTTCCCGAACGCAGCGGCCGCCTCGTCGAACTCGCCCACGAAGTAATGCGACAGCCCCAGGTGATAGTAGCCATCGAGCATCTGCGGAGCCAGCCGCGTAGCCTGCTCCAGATCGCTCCTTGCTTTCGTGAACTCCCGCAGTCCCAGCTCGCGATGGCCACGCTCCAGATACAGATCGGCGTTGTTCGGCGCAAAGGCCAGCCCCTCGGTCGCCGTCGCCACCGCTTCGCGATACTGCCGCCGCGCAGCTTCGGCTTTCGAAAGCGCGAGCACCCGCCCCACATTCTTCGGCTCCGCAGCCAGAGCCTTGCGGGCATCGATCACACTCTTGTCATCGGGCAGCGCATAGAGCTGGCGCCCCAGGCCCGACGTCACTTCGAGCGCTCCCGGCGAGGCCCCGCTCTGCGACTGCAACACACCGGTGAGCCCGAAAAAAGCCGTTACGCCAACGACCCCAACAAAGCCCGAAAACCAGCCCCCAACCCAGCCCCCCACTTTCCGCGTCCAGTCCCAGTTGCGCTTTGCTGTGCCCATCTGTGCTGTCTCCCGTCTTAAGGAGTCGACTTATACCACGAGCCGACGATTCATTCTTCCAGGGGTTCGCCAGCCAGGCCTCAGCGCCAGTCGTCGATGACATAGACATCGGGCCGGTTGAAGCCGGGGGCGTTGGGGCGCAGCATGGCAACTCCCTGGGTCATGGGCCGATACCCGCGACTGCGCATGCGGCGGAAGGCGTCTTCGCGGGCAAGATTCACGCCCGCTTCGATCGGGACTCCACGAGAAGAGGCGAATGCGTCGCAGGCGTCGAGCAATCCCTCGAAGCGATCAGCCGCGCCCGCTCCGCCGCGAGCCGCGCCGAATTTGATGTAGCAGGTTTTCATCCCGCCCTCGGAGCCGGGACCGCAGAGGCAGATGGCAAACGCATCGAGCGCACCACGAGTCTGAGTAAGGACGATGTCGCCCGTCCGCTGCGCGAGGACGGCGCGGATTTCGCCGGTAAGATCGAGCCCCTTGTTTATCTTATTGGTGAGATTCGCGCAGGCAGCGATGGCTTCCTCGCGCGCATCGCGCGGCAGGGCTGAAAGCAGAGTCGGCGGTTGGGCCTGGGCTGCGCTCGCGTCGGGCGTGCGCGTCATCAGGGCAGTGAGATAGAACGGCCAGTAGCCGAACTTCTGATACAGTCCCACATGTTTCGCGCTGTGCGCGAA
>JBAVUB010000506.1:0-4060 GCA_049696575.1 Acidobacteriaceae bacterium
AGGCGAAAGTCGTAGTGGAGACGCGTGGCGGCGTGCTTCTGGACGACGAAGGGAAGCTCGGTGTCCGCTTTCGGTTTGGATTTCGCTCCTGAGGAGCCGCTGGGCTCGGCGGTCATGGCGAAGTCGCGCATGGCCCGATAGCGGGCCAACTGCTGATCGACGGCGTCAGCGGCTGAGGAGGGTTTCTTGGCGCGTTTGTCGGTTTTCTTCGGCATCTGAAGATTCGGATTCCGGCACGGCGGCGCGGGCTGCCTTCAGCCCGTCTGCAGCAGTCCGGTCATTTGCAGGTCCTGCTCCAGCAGAACGGACTCGCTGGGGTTGTCGTCACGGTAGCGCACCTGGACGCTGCGGCCGCGGATGGCCGCGGCAAAGGCCTCGGCGGCAGCTTTGCGCGCGAAGTGGCGCCGGTATTTGCCATAGCGGTACTGCTGCTGGGCGTAGTAGCGGTAGGAAACCTCAACCCAGGTGCCGTACTGGGACTTTTTGACGGCTGCGGTTTGCACCTGGCCATCCGCGCTGGGCCACATCGCGGCGCGGTTCTCGCGGACGCGCTGCACATACTTGCGAATCGCGACAACTCCCGCGCCGGCGATGGCCGCGATCAGGTAATGAAATGTGCCGGCAAAGGGCACCAGATGATGCCAAAGGTCCTTCATTCCCACAGTGCGCTCCTGGTGGAAGCTGGCGCGATCAGGTTACTACGCCGCTGGTTTCGCGGATTCTGGAACAAGGGACCGGGTGTTGCCACTTTTGGGCCATCGGTTGCCTGTGCAATTGCGTTTTCCTGACTGGCCAAGTCTGTTGGCCGGGGTATATCGTAATGCTCGCTGTGTGCTCCACCGCTGTCTCCGGATGCATGGCACTGTAAACCCCAGGAGCTGTTTTGCTATGTCCACTTTGGTGCAATCGGAAGTCGCGGCACAAAAGGATTTCCTGCCGCTGAACGGGACCGATCACGTTGAGTTTTATGTCGGCAATGCGCGCCAGTCAGCCTATTTTTACCGGCTGGCCTTTGGCCTGAAACTGGTGGCCTATGCCGGGCCGGAAACCGGTGTCCGCGACCGTGCCTCCTACGTGCTGGAACAGGGGAAGGTGCGTTTCGTTCTCACCACGCCGCTGCGCCCGGACGGCGAAATCGCCGAGCATGTGAGGGTGCACAGCGACGGCGTGCGCGATGTGGCTTTGTGGGTGGACGACGCCCGCCAGGCCTGGAAAGAGACGACCAAACGCGGCGCGCGCAGCGTGCGCGAACCTTTCGAGCTGAAAGATGAAAACGGGCTGGTCAGGATTTCCTCGATCGCCGCATACGGCGACACGATTCACTCCTTCGTCGAGCGCAGCGAATATAAAGGTGCATTCCTGCCTGGCTATCGCGCTATGCCGGAGGATCCGCTGGCGCGGCCCGTGGGCCTGATCCATATCGACCATATGGTGGGCAACGTAGGCTGGAACGAGATGAATCGCTGGGTAGATTTTTACGCACAGATCATGGGTTTCTCACTCTACCAGCACTTCGACGACAAAGACATTTCGACGGAGTACTCGGCGCTGATGTCGAAGGTGATGGCCAACGGCAACGGGCGTGTGAAGTTTCCCATCAACGAGCCGGCCGAGGGGCGTAAGAAGTCGCAGATCGAGGAGTATCTGGAGTTCTACCACGGGCCGGGCGTGCAGCACATCGCGATGGCGACCAACGACATTCTGGGGACGGTGGCAAAGCTGCAGGCGCAGGGCGTGGCGTTCCTGACCGTGCCGCACACCTACTACACGGAGCTGGAGGGGCGCGTGGGGAAGATCGACGAGCCCATCGCGGAGCTGGAGAAGCTGGGCGTGCTGGTCGATCGCGACGACGAGGGCTACATGCTGCAGATCTTCACTAAGCCCGTTGAAGACCGGCCGACGTTGTTCTTCGAGATTATTCAGCGCAAAGGCAGCCGCAGCTTCGGCAAAGGGAATTTCAAGGCGCTCTTCGAAGCGATTGAACGAGAACAAGCGGCGCGCGGAAACCTCTAGCTGCTTCAGTCCGCAACCATCAGCTCGCCGGGAAGAATGGGCCGCGTGCGGGGCAACACTCCGTAGGCGGCCAGAATGCCCATGCCGATGAGCACCGCGCAGTAGATGGCTAGCTTTGCGACGTCGGTGGCGTGGTTTTTCGGCAGCGCCTTCCAGAGAATCAGCAGCACGGTTTGCGCCGCAGTGACAGACCAAACCGTTCCGTAAAAGTAGCGACGCTCCGAGCCTTCGCCCTGGGTGGAGCTGCGAACACGCGGCAGAATTCCCAGCGCGCCCAACAGCAAAATGACGATCAGCAACGGCGTGTAGCCGTGCGCGTAAATCTGCTTCATTCGCCATTCTCCGGTGAAGGCGGCCCACGCGAGCCCGGCAAGGTCGAGCAGCGCGAAATTCAGCAGCGCGTTCCAGGCGAAGGTGTAGCAGATGCGGCGATAACGCGGGTTGGGACGGTCCTCGGTGAAGCGCAGGATGTAGGGCGCGGGTTCGGCGCCAGGGAGCTGGCCGAAGAGCACGGCGATGCCGGTGCCCAGCAGAACGGTGCCCAGCCACAGCAGATTGTTCCGGCTGCCGCCGCGTGCGAAAAGATCGAAGGTGAGCGGGCCAGGCGCAAGAAAGAAAACCCAGATCCAGATGGGCCAGTGTGCGGCGCGATAGCGGGCGGTGTTCCGCGTGCGCATTTTGCGCTGATGCGCGTATTCGACTCGAACTGAGAGGGCCATGGTTTTCCGGGCAATTCTACGCGGTGTCAGACGGCGGGGACAGAGGTTTTGCGCTCGATTGGCGTGAATCGCACCTCCAGCGCATCGCCGGTCACCCGCACCTGAACCTCGTTGAGCGAATGCACAATCCAGTCCGCGTCGTTCAGGCTGTCGGGAGAATGAGAATAAAGCGTAGCCAGCACTTTGCATCCGGCAGTATGTCCGGCTTGCGCGCCGGAGGCCGAGTCTTCGATGACCAGACACTCCGCGGGTGACAGGCCGAGCAGCTCAGCGCCTTTGCGATACGGCTCCGGATGCGGTTTGCCCTGCGTGACCACGTCGGCGGAGACGATGCGCGCGGGCACGCGGATGCCGCCGTACTCCATGCGGCTGCGTGCCAGTCGCTCGGTGGCGGAGGTGACGACGGTCCAGTATCTTTCCGGGAGATTCTCAAGAATGCGCTCGACGCCGCTCAGCATGGCCAACCCGCCGGTGTCGGCAATTTCCATGCGTTCGAGCCACGCCAGCTCTTCCATGTCGTTCAGGTCGGGACGCAGCTGGCGGACAGTTTCAATGGCGCGGCGGCCATGCGCTGTTCGGATGGCCAGCGCCGGATCGATGCCGCGCGCTTGGGCCCATGCTTCCCACGTGCGCTCGACCGAGCCGATGGAGCTGACCAGCACGCCATCCATGTCGAAGAGAATGCCGCGGGGATGCAGCGTGACGATGCCCGAGGTGGAGGATGGGTCCATATTTTCAGAGTAGCAGGGCGAGCAACGCGAAAAAACGGCGTGAAGCCGACGGCGACGCGCTTCACGAGAGATAACTGACGTGGCACCGGGGGAGATCATTCGTACCGGCCACTGTGCCATGATACGGAAGGGGAGATCGGGTGTGCCGGCTCTGTGCGGGAGAGCGGACCGGTTGCTTCTAACTGAACCCTGCGACTTAGTCGCCTTCAGTTAGCTCTTTCTCGCCCGGGAGGCAGTTCTGCGGTCCGTTTTCATCAATTATCGAAGGAACGATTCCGAAGGTGAGGCCGGGCGTCTCTTCGATGAGCTGACCAAGCAGTTCGGCGAGAATTCCGTCTTCATGGATGTCTCCGCGATTGAGCCAGGCCGCGATTTCCGCAAGGCGATCGATGCAAGCGTGTCGTCGTGCAGCGTTCTGCTGGCCATGATCGGCCTGGATTGGCTGAACACCAAAGACGCGCAGGGTCGCCGCCGTCTGGAAGACGCCAACGATTTCGTCCGGATCGAACTGGCGTCGGCGCTGCGGCGGGATATTCCGGTGGTGCCGGTGCTGGTGCGCGGAGCGAAGATGCCTATCGCGGAGGATCTCCCCGGCGA
>JBAVUB010000507.1:0-11049 GCA_049696575.1 Acidobacteriaceae bacterium
GTAGGAAAAATGTCCCGTGGATGCGCATGCTGCCCTTGCTGCTGGTCCTGGTCACCATCGCCGCCGTCGCAGTAGGATGCGGCGGCAGCAGCGGCGGCGGTGGTGGTGGCGGCGGATCGACGCCGCAGAACTACACCATCACGGTGACTGGAACATCGGGAACGGAGAACCAGACGGCGACTTTTACCTTGACGGTTGGGTAGGCGTATCCGGCCACTGGCTACCGGCTGCTTTTGACCCCATGTGTGGACGCTACTATCGTCGATCGGACAAGCAGCGCATCAGCGAGGCGTTTCGCATTGGTGTGCCGGCTTCGTTTGAGATTTTGCCTGACTATAACGTTGCGCCTGCGACGATGCAGCCCGTGATTGTGGAGGATCGCGACAGCGGCGAGCGCGCGCTGCGATCGATGCAGTGGGGGTTGATCCCGTATTGGATCGAGGACCCGAAGCAGCTCGGCGTGAGCACCATCAACGCCAAGGCCGAGACCCTGATGAGCAAGCCGATGTGGCGCGTGCCGTTCAGCAAGCGGCGCTGCCTTGTGCCGGCAGACGGATTTTACGAGTGGGAGAAGACGGGCACGAAGATGAAGCAGCCGTGGGCGTTTGCGCTTGGAAGCGGCGAGCTGCTCGCGTTTGCCGGATTGTGGGAACGCTGGAAGTCGCCTGATCGGAAGACGGAACTGGAGACGTTTTCGATCATCACGACCGAGGCGAACGAGCTGACGGCTCCGATGCACGACCGGATGCCGGTGATCCTGATGCCGCGCGATTACGAGCGATGGCTGCACCGCGACGATCAGGGACAACCGCCCATCGATCTGTTGCGACCGCTCGATGCCGCGCTGATGCAGGCATGGCGAGTGGACGCGGCGGTGGGGAATGTTCGCAACAACTCGGCGGAACTGCTGGAACCGGTGGCGTCGCAGACGCTGTTTTAAGTTTCATTGCTGCGGCGCTCGCCGCACGCTGTCCAAACCGGCGGTGATCATCGGCAGACCGGTTGCGGGCCAGTGGGTCACCTGAGCATCGACATTGGGAGCGAGCGCGCAGTCGGCCAGGGTCACCGGCGTGACGTCGACGTTCCAGCCGTCGACGACCACCAGCGGCAGATCGCCTTTCAGGTCGGCCTGTGCTGCATCGATGGTGATGGTGCGGCTTTCACCGGGAGCGAGCCAGACGTAGTTGTCCGAGTAGAAGACGGGGAGCACGCGATCGCCGCTGCTCTTGCGCCGCAGCTGCAGGTGGGCCATCAGCGCGAAGGCGAACTCATGGTTGGTGAGAGTCACGGTGAGTCCGACGCGATCGCCGGCATCGTGGCGCGCGATGGTTCCGTCGAGTTTGATGGTCGGCAGGGAGTCGAGCGCAGTCAGGTCGTCGCGCATGGCCGGGAGCGGTTTCCAGTAGAGATTGCGGGAGACGATTTGACCTTGTGCGTCACGGAGATCGAGTTGGATGAGGTAGAGCGGGTAGAGTTTTCCCATATCTGGGAGCGGCGTGGGACCGAGATCGATCGCGGTGTCAGCGGGTCCGCTGACGGGAACGTCGGTTTCGAGCGCGGGGTGCGAGCCACCCCAAATGCTGTAGACAGCAACGTGCGCGGTGTCGCCTGCGATGGCCTGGGGCAGGTTGTTGATGACCTGGAGATGGCCGGTGACTTCGTTCATCTGGATGTGGACCAGCTCCGATGCGGACTTAACAGCAAAGAGCGAGGCGAAGGGCTCGAGGTCGTAATGGTAGAGCTGCCAGACGAAACTGGGCTGCGCGGGATTGCTCATCCAGGTGATGACGCCGGTGTCGGGCGCGAAGAGCTGCGCGTTGCGGCCTTCGTACATCGCGCGATAGGCCTCGTAGTTCATCATCTGCGCTTTGCGGACGAAGTCAGCGAGGTTGGCGATGCGGCCGTAGCGGCCTGCGAGCACGTATGGGTAAGTGTCGCCGTGCTGCGCGCCTTTGGCGAAGTCGTGTTCGGCCCAGTCGTCGTTGATGGTTTCCCAGTCTTTCTGCGGCATCATGCCGTGAATTGACTCGAGCGTAGGAACGGACATGCTGCCGGTTTCCGTTTTGAAGGGCGCATCGGGGACGTAGAAGTTTTCCGGCTCGCGCCAGTAATAAGGTCCGCTTGACATGACGCCGCGACCCGCAGTCGAACTGGGCTGGTAGAGACGGGCGGGATCGAGATCGGGAATCATCTTTTCGAGTGCGTTGTGAATTTCGGGGGGTGGATAGCCTTCATTGCGCGCGCACCACAGCGCGATCGAGGGATGGTTGCGGAAGCGCAGGATTTTGTCCTGCACGTTGGCGAGATAGACGGGCAGATTGTCAGGGTTGGGGCCGTCGCTGGGGTTGGGCTGGAAAAATTCGTCCCAGATGAGAATGCCGTACTTGTCGCACAGCTCGTAGAAGTCCTCGTCGGTGCTTTGGCCGACCCAGTTGCGGATCATGTTCATGTTGGCGAGCGCGTGCATATGGATTTCCGCGTCGAGCCGGGCGCGGGGAATACGCTTCATGCCTTCATCGAGGCCCCAGTCGCCGCCACGAATGAAGACTTTGACGCCGTTGACGGAGATAGTCAGCGCGTCCATGCCGCCGTAGGTGATTTTGCGAATGCCGAAGCTGGTGTCGTGGGTGTCGGAGTCTTCGCCGTGCTGAACAAAATGCAGGTGCAGGGTGTAGAGATTTTGCGGGCCGTAATTGTTCGGCCACCACAGCTTTGGATTCGAGACGTGGAGTGCGGGCGTGGATTTGGGGTCGAGAGTCACCGTCTGCGTTTCGTTGGGCTTCAGGGTGATTTTCTGCGAGAAGCTCACGTCACCAAAGCTGCCTTCGAGGGTGCCGGACTGCGGCTTGTCGGAGGTGTTCTCGAGGGTCGACTTGACGGTGATGTCGGCGGTATCGGTTTTGGGCAAGGGAAGGTCGGTGATGATGAGGGGATCGTCGACGAGGACGGGACCGGACGCAGAGAGCCACACTTTTTGCCAAAGGCCGGTGTCGCGGTCGCGCACAGCATTGAGCCAATCCCAACCAATGGTGCAGAGGAAGGTGGCGCCATCAAGCGCGGTGATGCCGCCATTCTTGCCGACTCCGTTGGCGATGGTGTGCTCATGAGGAACGCCGGGATGCGGCTGCGGCGATACTTTCACTGCCAGCACGGCGCTTGCACCCGGCTTGACGAGCCTGGTGATGTCGAAGCGGCCGCGGATGAACGCGCCCTGGATGGTTCCGGCCTGGGTGCCGTTCACCCAGACTTCCGACGAGAAATTTGCGCCGTCGAAATGGATCCAGACCTGGCGGTGGGCGTACTCCTTCGGAATCGTGAGCGTGGTGCGATACCAGTACGAAGTCTTGTTCAGGCTCTCGGGAATGATGGTTTCGCGGTTGTTCTCGCCGTAGAACGGCTCTGGGTACACGCCGTCGTTGACCATGCTGGTGAGGACGGTTCCAGGCACGGTGGCGGCGAGCCAGCCACTCGGCTGATAGCTGCTGGCGGAGACAGTCGCGCCCGCTTCGGGGACTTTGGCCGCGTCCTGCAGCTGCCAACCAGTGGAGATCTCGACCGGCACAGGCGAGGGCCGGGATTGTGCACCGGCGGCCACGCCGCAGATCGCAAGGAGCGAACCCGTTATCAGCTGAACTTTCCTGCCCATGAGCACGATCTGCCTCTTTCCTGAGCCAGCCGGAAAGCCCGGAAACTGGCACGTCCAAGTATTCACATTCCGGGGTGAAACTCAAATGGCCGCCGGCTGGCGGACCAGAAAAAATTTGGGTGTTAAAGAACGGTCAACAGCGAGATATCCTAAGCGTTCGGATAGAGGATGCGCCGCGGATGCGAATTGCCATTGTGACGGAGACGTTTCTCCCCAAGATTGACGGGATCGTCACCATGGTGACCAAGACGGTGGAGACGCTGCAGACGCTGGGCGATGAAGTGCTGATCTTCGCGCCGAGCGGCGGTCCGGAAGAGCTGTTCGGGGCACAGGTGGTCAGCTTGCCGTCGATTCCGTTTCCCTTTTATCCGGAGCTGCGCGTCGCCGCACCGCGCGCTTCGATGCGGAAGCATCTGGAGGCGTTTCGGCCTGACGTTTTTCACTTATTCGAGCCGTCGCTGCTGGGGGTGGGCGGGATTTATTACGGGAAGGTGCTGCACGTTCCCATTGTGATTTCCTACCACACGAATCTTCCGGCTTATCTGCACTACTACGGGCTGGGCTTCTTTGCGGGTCCCACGTGGAAGCTGATGCGGGCGCGGCATCTGCGTGCCGACCTGAATCTCTGCACGTCGACGCCGATGATGGAGGAACTGCACAGTCATGGCATCGACAGGCTGGCGCTGTGGGAACGGGCGGTCGACGCGCAGCGATTCCACCCGTCGAAATGTTCGGCTGCGATGCGCAACACTCTGAGCGCCGGCGAACCGCAAAAGCCGCTGCTGCTGTATGTGGGCCGTCTGTCGGCGGAAAAAGACATTGGCACGCTGCGCGAGGTGCTGCGGGCCATGCCGGAAACGAGGCTGGCGATTGTGGGGGATGGTCCGACGCGGCACGAGCTGGAACGGCATTTTCGCGGAACGGCAACTTATTTCGCCGGGTATATGAGCGGCGAGGCGCTGGCCGCTGCCTACGCTTCGGCTGACCTGTTCGTGATGCCGTCGAAGACGGAGACGCTGGGGCTGGTTCTGATGGAGGCGATGGCCGCGGGCTGCCCGGTTGTGGCTTGCCGCGCGGGCGGAATTCCCGACGCGGTTGAGGATGGGGTGACGGGCTTCCTGTTCGATCCTTCCGACAGGAACGCGCTTGTGGAGACGGTACGGCATGCGCTC
This sequence comes from Acidobacteriaceae bacterium, assembly GCA_049696575.1. Lineage (GTDB taxonomy): Bacteria > Acidobacteriota > Terriglobia > Terriglobales > Acidobacteriaceae > Palsa-343. Next base: position 4,819 of record JBAVUB010000507.1, read on the forward strand.
GCAAGCCCGGCCGAATGCGCTGTGATGCGCACGCGTGCACGGGCGGATGTGGAGCGGCACAGCTGGGAAGGGTCGACCGAACAGCTCAGGCGCTACTACGTGCAGGCCATCGAACACCCGCGACCAAAAGCAACGACGGATGGGGTGAAAAAGCCGGCTGGGCTGCCGAAGAAGATGATTCTTGCTTCGCTGCGGAAGCTACTTCCGTGAGGGCGCAGAATCCTGGGCCTGCAGACTGCTTCTTTGCTGGTGAGGTTCCGCGGATTCCATCTTGAAAGCGCCGTAATCGATGGTGAGAGTGGCACGTCCGCCCATGCGAACGTCGGTCTCGCTCTGATTATGTTCGGGGAGCCAGAACTCGCCGTTCTTGGCGTTCACGTGATGAATTTTGGTCCCGCGAATCCAGAAGGATGGGTTGCGGGCGGGCTCAGCTTCGATTTTGACAACGGCGAAGTCGTCCGCGTCAACCCAGATGGTGCCGCGATAGAGCAGGCGCGACTGGGTCCTGGGCTCCACCTGCAACACGTAGCAGGGCCTGCCATCGACCATTTGCTGATTCACGAGGGTGAAGCTGTAGTTGGCGGTGGTGGGCGCGGTCTTGCCGGGATTCTGCGCGGCCTCTTCTTCCGCCTGCAGCAATTTCTTCAGAACGTGATCGGCCAGCATCTTCGAACCGGTTTGGGAGAGGACGCGAAACTGCTTGTTGCCTGGCGCATCGTAGGTGGCTTCCACAACGATGGTGGCGCTGAGGGAGGCTGGGAATCCGCGGTAGCTGACGGAGTAGCTGCGTTGCTCGGTATAGCCCTTCAGATCCTCGGCGCGCTTCTTCTCGCCATCGGCGAGCTTCTGGACAATCTCGTCGACGCTGAGGCGGCTGGTTGCATCGGATGCACCGGCACCGCTGGCATCTGACAAATTAGTAATCGCGGCGTTAACTTTTTGCGCGACGGCGGGAGAGCAGGACGATGCGGACAATACGAGCGCAGCGGCCCAAAGAAGGCTCCGGGCCAATAGAGAGGTGCGGAATCCAGGGAGCAAGATGATCTATGATGCATTCAGGCCTTGCCACCCGTCAATCGAATAGTTCGGAAAATGTTGATTCCGGGGTGCACTGGGGTACTCATCGGCAGGGGCACGTCCTATAATTGTGCGACCTGTCCTTCCCCCGTGCGATGACGATTGCCTTCACGTAGTACGCTGACGGACTGCCGGCGAATGTGCCGACGCCCATAATATTCCATGAATCCAGTTCGTAGTGACAGCGGAGGCCGAGTGTACAACGAGGTGATGGTGCATTCCAGTGGCAAGGATGCTGTAGTCTCCCACCGGAGCGGAGTCTCGCTGCACGGTCACACGCGACATTCCCAGGAGAGCCTGCGGTTCATCGGGAAATACCTGGAGCGGCATCGTCTTACGCGGCAGTGGATCGAGGGCAAGAAAGAAGACTGCCGGCGCATTACCGGGGTCACGCTGACTTTCGAGGGCGCCTACTGGACGCCGCCGCTGTGCGAACGGCTGGCCCACGATGTGGAGACGCGACAGATTGAGGCGTTGGGTCTGCGGCCGATGGTTTCGCTCACCGACCACGACACCATCGAAGCTTGTATTTTACTGCGCGGAAATTCGGCTTTCCGGGATACGCCGATCTCGACTGAATGGACGGTTCCGTTCGGCAGAGCGGTGTTCCACTTCGGCGTGCACAATTTGCCGCATGAGTCGGCGCATGCATGGATGACGGCGATGCGGGAAGCGACTGCGAAGGCGAATGAGGAGCAAATCTTCGCGTTGTTCGCCGAGGTATGCGGTATTCCCGAGGTTCTGGTCGTCTTCAATCATCCGCTGTGGAACTTCTATGACATTCCGCCCGAACGGTTCAGATTTGAGCTGAGGCGATTTCTCGCGTCCACAAATCAATACATACATGCCTTCGAGATCAATGGCATGCGCGGTCACGCGGAAAACCGCGAGGTGCTCCGGCTGGCGGCGGACTGGGATCAGGTGCTGATCTCGGGCGGCGATCGGCACGGCTGCGAACCCAACGCATCGCTCAATTTGACGAATGCCGGGGATTTCTCCGAGTTTGTCGAGGAGATTCGCGAAGGGCGGCGAAGCACGGTGCTCATCATGCCGCAATATGCCCAGCCTCTGGGCTGGCGTTTTTACCAGAACTTCACGCATGTGGTCGCGGAATATCCGAGGCATCCGGAAGGGCGGCAGCGCTGGGACGAACGCACGTTCCATCCCGATGGCGACGGAAGGATCGTGCCGATGGCCCGGCTTTGGAAGAATGGGACGACCCCGGAGTTTCTGCAGACGATCTTCGCTGCGGCGGTGATGGGGGCGCGCGTGCCGCTGCAACGATTCCTCGGCGGATGGAGGAACAGGGAGAACGAAACGCTGTCGGGGCCACGAACCAGCGCGCAGGCGGGGACGGCTCCCAGTCCGAACATGGGGGCTGCCGCAGCATTCGGCGAACGCCCGCCTGAACTCAACGATTGTATGTATGTGGGCGGCGAACCCGCGGCTGACTAGCCAGCGCCAACAGGTACCTGAAGCTCTTTGTGCAGGAGCGCGAAGCAGTCCCGGTCCGTTTCATACGCGCCGGCATTGGGAAGCTGCTGTGCGAGAGCATTGCCCTTCTCCCAGGCCTCGCGCGCCTCGTCGAGGCGGTGTTGGCTCCACAGGAAGGCGCTGCGGGCGATCCAGTAATCCGCGTTGCGGAGGGGCTTTCTGGCCTGCATGCGTTCCCACCACAGACGGGCGCCATCGGCGTCGTGCTGCAGATAGGCCTTGCCGAAGATAAAGGGGGTGTGCATCTCGGCGGAAATGTCCGAGGCTGACTCCAGGTAAACGGCCTCGGCATCGGCGAGAGCCTGCGTGGCGTCGGCGATGCAGCCGCGATCCAGATAATACGAAGCGGCCAGAAGGCGGAGGTGAAGGGCCGGTTGTCCCACCGAAATGGAGGAGCCTGCGCGTTCAATGGCATCGATATCGTAGTCCCGTGGACGAAGCGGCGTGATGGTGCTGGCAGCGGCCGCCGAGAATGCACGATGGAGATCGGCCCACGGACCGCGGGAGAGAAGCTGGAAGATTCTGGCTCCATCGGAATAGAAGGCTTTCGTCCGGAAGGGAATCAGGTTGACGACCGCGGCGAGCAGGGACAGCGTGGTAAAAAAGGCGAGGGGCAGCAGCCAATCCTGTACCCAGGGATGGCCTGGCGCAGTGAGGGTGGCCCAAAGAGCCACAAAGCCTGTGGCCAGGCTGATGGCCGGACCGGCAGCGACCATGCAGATATCCCGCCAAAGCGGACGATTCGGATCAGTGGGCGCAACGGCGGTGGCTCCGCCCATGGCAAGAAAGCCGGACAGGATGAAGCGAAATTCCCATTTGCCATCGCGCACGCGCCACTGCAACGGCCCGACGACGAATGCCCGGAGCTTCATGCCGAGCGCCACGCCCGCAGCGGCATGGCCGAACTCGTGGATCACGACCATGAGCAGTTCAAGAGCCAGGAGCAGGGCCAGATTGTTGAGAACGGATCGCCTGATCCCGACCAGATGGTTCGCCTGAGCCCAGCGCCACCACCAGTTCATGCCAGCAATAAACGCGCCGGTACCGGCGACCCAGATGGCCCGGTTGACGATGGCGTTAGTTCCGTCGCCCGGCAGGGGCTGCATCCATCGCTCGGCCTTGACGACGTCGCGGCGGCGAAAGGCGATGATGCCAGCGATGCCAAAGCCCAGCAGCAGCGCATCGGGATTGAGAAACGCGGTTGCCGGCGCGGTGAGGAAGCGCCGATCCATGTAAAGGAACAGGCAACCAAGGATGGCGTTGACTCCACTGGCCGCAAGACCCCATCCACGCGCAGAGGTTTTTCCTGTCCAGAACGTCCAGCAGGCCAGCCCATACACGACGCCGAGGACCGGCAGCGCGGCGCGAATACCGGCGCTTAGCATGGTTGGCGGAAGATGGGCGTCTGGCCAGGAAGCGATGTCGAGGAGGGAAAAGAGCGAAGACCGCAGGAAGACAACCGCTCCCAGAGCAAACATCCAGCACAGGAAATTTCTAACTGCGCGCATACGTCCGCCTGGTACGGGTAATAGCGCAAGCGTAACCACGGCGAGGCGGGGCAACAATGCTACTTCAGAGGGAGTCGAGCCTGAACCATAACCCCTGCTACAGCAGGTAATTAGAGCTTGGCAGCTTCGGCCTTAGCGGACTGGAGAAGGGGAATGCCAGGGTCGGCGTCTTTCCATGCGGACAGGAACTGCTGATAGGCGGCTTTGGCGTCCGCGTGGCGGCCCTGCAACTGGTATGCGCGCGCGAGCTGGAGGCGCGCGAGCGGGCCGATAGGTGAAGTGAGCACGACGCCTGGCCAGGCGAGAATCTTTTCGAATTCAGCCTGGGCGTGCTGGCCGTCACCGGCAGCAAGGCAGGCCAGGCCGCGCACGTAGACCTGCAACAGGCCTCCGGCAACGCCGAGTTCGTAGGGCGTGGCGGCGTCGAGCGCCTGGATGGAGCGTTTGGGATCGTGCTGCGCGAGCGCGACGGCGCCGCGAATCGCAGGCAGGTAGATGAACTGGACGAAGGTGTCGTCGGGAAAATCATTGTTGAGCTGATCGGCAAGGGCGTTGGCCTGGGTGAAGGAACCCGCCAGACCGTAGGCCAGCGCAGCACCATATTTGGTGTCGCGATCGTGAGCGAGGGCAAGAGCGGCTTCGGCGAACCGTTTGGCTTCCGCGGGATTGCCGAAGACGGCTTCGCGCTGAGCGGCGTCCACCTCATAACCGGCAGCGGTTTCTTTTTCGCCGGCGCGGCGCGCGGTATCGACGGCTCGGTCGTTGAACTGTTGCGCTTTGGCGTCCTGGCCGGCAGAGGCGAGCGTGTCCGCGTAATGATTGAGGAAGATGTCCTCGACCCCAGGCTCACCGGCGGCCCATTTCATCTGTTCGTCGATCCCCGCGGAGTCATGCTGGAGAAAGGCGAGGTCATAGCGGTAAAGGTGGAGATCGGATGAATCGAGATTGCGGGCCGCGGCCTGATCGATGACGGCCTTCGCATCGCTGACGCGGTTCTCAGAAATATAGGCGTTGACGAGATTGGCGTAATTCTGAGAATCATCCGGCGCGAGGCGGAGAGCGGCCTGCGCCTGTTCCAGACTGGGCCCGAATTTGCCGAGGTCGCTCCAGATGACGGCGAGGTTGGTCCTGGGCGCAACGTCGGTGGGATAGGTGGCAGCCCAGGTTTGATAGGTCGCGGTGGCTTTGGTGAGGTCGCCGGTGACGAACTGGTAGTAGTGGCCTTCGATGTAGAGGCGCTCGTGCTCGCTGACGTGTTGGCGCAGCTCGTAAGCGCGGCGCGTATTGGTTTCTGCGAGGCCCATTTCGCCGAGGTTGGAGTAGGCGTTGCCGAGAGCCGCCCAGGCAATGGCAAACTCAGGATCGAGGCGAATGGCGCGCTGAAAGAAGGGGATGCAGGAAGACGATTCGCCTTTCTGGATCATGGTGGCGCGGCCGAGGCTGTAGGCCTGGAGGGCTTCGAGCGACGGCGTGGTGGCTTCTTCAATCGGCGTATCGAAGCGCTGGACCGTGGACAGGGATTCGCCGAGTTTGGTGCGGAGCTGGCCGGTGACGTCGCCGAGCGCCGGCAGCACCTGTTCTTTACCTGCTGCGGTGGTCTGCAGGTCGGCAATGTGGTCGCCAGTGCGGCAATTGATGGCGCGCACGCCAAGGACATATTGCGTCCCGAGTTTGGCGATCCAGCCGTCGAGGACAGCCTCGCCTTCGTTGCGCTGGCATAGCTCCCGCGAGACTTCTTCGGTGAGGGGTTCGTCAGCGGGCCTGCCCATCAGGCGAAGGGACTGCTGCAGGCGCGACTCCGGAACGAGGCGGAGATAGGGAGACTGCTCGAGCTCGATGGCCATTGCCTGGCGCAGGGTGGTGTTGAAGACGGGATCGCCAGTGTTGTTGGCGATGTCGGCCAGAACGATGCTGTCGGTGGGCAGAGGCGCCGCAGCGACAGCCACAGCGGGCGCAGCAGACTTTTTTCGTTGGTTCAGGCGCAGGGTGACGAACACGATAACGGCCACCATGACGGCTGAAGCCGCAAGGATCAGCGCCCATTTTCGACCGCTGGACGAGGCCTGGCGGCGATCCGACTGGCGGCGATCCGTCGCAGCAGACGAGTCGGCGGACGACGGCGGCGGCAGCGGCGGCGTTGCAGCAGCCGGAT
>JBAVUB010000508.1:0-5310 GCA_049696575.1 Acidobacteriaceae bacterium
GAATCCTGCATCGGCTTGCGCCGCGCAGCCAGCGCGCCCACCTTGTCGGCGGCATCTTTCTCCGTGTCGAAAAACCCGCCGTGTTCGGAATCATAAAAGCGCTCCACCATCGCATCGGCCAACTGCAGCGCCGCCTCGTAATAGCGCAGCTCGCCGGTCGCCTCCCACGCGTCGACACACGCGTGAACCAGCATGGCGTAATCGTCCAGAACGCCGGGGATTCGCCGCGCCGCAGCATCCGCCTCGGGATAGGCGATCACGTGCGCCAGCCCGGCCCTCGCATCCCAGCCCTCCCGCAGAACCCGATCCAGTGTCAGCAGCGCAAACTTCCTCGGGGTCTCCAAATCCAGCACCCGCGCCGCATCCAGGTATGCCGAGATCGCCAGAGCATTCCATCCCGTGTAGACCGTCTTGTCGATGAAAGGCGTCGGGCGCTCGAGCCGCGCCGCATAAAGCTTCTTCTTCGCTGCAGCCAGATCGCGCTCAGCCTCGGTTTTCTCGCGATGCAAACGCTGGGCGACTTCTTGCACGGAAAAATTCCGATGCAACACGTTCTTCTTCGGATTGTGGTGCATGTCGCCCAGCTCGCCGATGTCGTAATACAGCTCGGCCGCGGCCAGCTCCTCCGGCGTCAATACCGCCGCAGCTTCGGCGCGCGTCCACGTGAAGTAGTCGCCGTCGTCATCGAGCGAAATATCGGCATCCTGCGACGCGTAGAAACCGCCGCGCTCCCGATCGCTGAGCCACTCGTTCATCCAGCGCATCATGTCTTCCGCAACGGCGGCAAATTCCGGCTCAACGAACGTCTGGAATGCGTGGACGTAATTTCCCAGCAGTCCGGCATTGTCGTAGAGCATCTTCTCGAAATGCGGCACCACCCAGCGCTCGTCGACCGAGTAGCGATGAAAGCCCCCAGCGAGCTGGTCGTAGACGCCTCCGCGCGCCATCTTCTCGAGCGTGACCATCGCCGCCTGTTTCGCACCCTCATTGCCGGTGCGCGCTGCCACGTCGATCAGCAGATCGAGAGCCGCCGGATGCGGAAACTTCGGCTGCGAACCGAACCCGCCATTGTGTGGATCGAACTGGCCAATCGCGCCCTGCACCAGCTTGTCGACGATGGCCAGCGACAACGAATCGCCGCGCGCTGAAAACGTCTCCCCCTCCTCGATGGCCGCGATCACATGCCCCGCCGACTCCAGAACTTCGGCGCGCCGCGTCTTCCACGCATTCGCCAGGGTCAGCAGCACACGCTCGAAGCCCGGCCGCCCGTAGCGATCCTCACGCGGAAAATACGTGCCCCCAAAAAAAGGCCGCCCATCCGGCGTGAGGATCGCCGTCAGCGGCCATCCCCCCTGCTGGCTGATGGCCTGTACCGCCGCCTGGTAGCGCGCGTCCACATCCGGGCGCTCATCGCGATCCACCTTGATCGCCACAAAATGCTCGTTGACCGTCGCCGCCAGGGTTGGATCCTCGTACGACTCGCGATCCATTACGTGGCACCAGTGGCACCACACCGCTCCCACATCCAGCAGGATCGGCTTGTCCGCCTGCGCGGCCAGCGCGAACGCAGCGTCGCCCCACTCCTGCCAGTGCACCGGTTGATGCATCGCCGAGCGAAGGTACGAAGAAGCGGCTTTGTCGAGGGTGTTGCGGGTTGCGAGAAGCGTGCCGGACGGTTCAGCCATGCTTTTCAGCCTACCCGTTCAGCGCGACGAGGTCACGAGCTGGCGGGCGACCTCGACATACAGATCGATAGCGGCAAGCAGTTCGCTTTTGGCGAGTTTTTCGTGCGGCGTGTGCGCAACATGAATCGAACCCGGCCCCAGCAGCACCGGCTCGCCCCAGTTCGTGAGCCACGGAATATCGGTCGTGAAGGCCGCGATCATCGTCGGCAGACCTTCAACGGCGCGCAGCCTCCTGAACGGAATCTCCAGCGTGTAGTCGACCGTGGCGAGGTCTTCGATCGCCTGCTCGATCGCGCGCCGCGTTTCTTCTGACGACCCGACCAGGCGGACCATCACCTGCGCCTCGGCTTGATCGGCGATCACATTGGGCGCGTGGCCGCCGCTGATCATGCCGATGTTCAGTGTGCTCGGACCCACGTCGTCGAGCGCCGGCAGTGGAATGGCCAGGATGCGGTGCAGAGCCTCGATGAGCTTGTGCGTGGCGCTCTCCCCCAGTTCCGGATAAGCCGAGTGCGCCATCTTCCCGCTGGCGCGAATCGCCGCCCGCAGCGTGCCCTTCGACGCGAGCGCGATGCGATTGTCCGTCGGCTCACCGTTAATCAGGAAGCGGCTGCCGCGCGGATGCAAATTCGCGGTTTTGGCTCCCGCCGAGTCGCGCTCCTCGCCGACCACGAACAGCAACGCGGCGCGAATTCCCAGCTCCGTGAGTTTTTTTGCGGCGACAATCTGCGCCGCGATGATGCCTTTTGCGTCGCACGTGCCGCGGCCATAGATATACGCGTCGTCCTCACTCGATGCGATGAAAGGCGGAACCGTATCCATATGCGTCGACAGCACCACGTCGGGGGTCTGGCCATGAACGCAGGCGTAGACGTTGAACCGCTCGCTGGTCGAGCGGCTCTCTTTGTGCTGTTCCACCGGCATTTTTTCGACGGCGAAACCCTGCGTAGCCAGAAACTCCGCCAGGAACGCGCCCACCGCGCCCTCGTTGTAGCTGATGGATTCAATGTCCACGAGGCGTCGCGTGAGTTGAATGGGATCAAAGCTCATAACGAAGGACCAGAATACGCGAGGCAGCGTTCGTACAATGGAGCGGATGACGCAATCGCACGTTGGCTCCGCAATTCTGCGCACCGTCGACGACCTTCGCGGACCAGCGGGGCGGCTGGAGGCGCTGCTCAACGTGGGAGCGCCGGATGCACCCTACGCCGCGCTGGTCTGCCATCCGCACCCGCTGGGCGGCGGCACCCTGCACAACAAGGTCGTGTATCACGCGATGAAGGCATTCCAGAGCTTCGGTCTTCCGGTGTTGCGCTTCAACTTCCGCGGAACCGAACTCAGCGAGGGGGAGCACGACTTCGGCGAGGGCGAGCAGGACGATGTGCACGCAGCGCTGGACTGGCTGCAGCGGGAATTCGGCGTGCCGATTGTCTTCGCCGGTTTTTCTTTCGGCTCTTACGTCGGCCTGCGCGCCTGCTGTGGCGATCCGCGCGTCGTCGGCCTCGTGGCGCTCGGAATGCCGACGCACGCCGAGGGCCGCGACTACAACTACGACTTCCTCAGCGACTGCCCGCAGCCGAAGCTGTTCGTCAGCGGAACCCGCGATCAGTACGGACCAACCGCTGCAGTAGAAGCAGCCGTCGTCCGCGCGCATGAACCGAAGGAGCTGGTGTGGATTTCCGGAGCGGATCACTTTTTTGCGAGTAAGCTGGAGGATGTGAGGCAAGCCATCCGCGCATGGGCGCAACGTTGTTTCCCCCTTCTCGCCAGCAAATGACCCCGCTCGAAGAACTCCACGGTGTTGCCAGGGAAATATTCGATCGGGCCCTTCAGGCCTGCGACATTCCACAGGCGTTCGATCGCCATCTGCATTTCGAGGGCAAGACGCTGGTGCGGCATCCATCGCCGCGCCTGCCGTCGATCTCCCAGCCGCTGGAGCCCTACAAAAATATCTTCGTCATTTCCTTCGGCAAAGCCTCGCTCAGCATGTTGAACGCGCTGCTGGAACGTCTTCCGGAGAAGATCCACCTCCACGGAGTGTGCTCGGCGCTCGAGGTTCCGAAGAAACGCAACCGGCACATCCGCTACTACGCCGGCGGCCATCCGCTGCCGAACGAGGGCTCCTTTGCGGCGGCGCGCGCAGTGCTGGCCCTGCTGAAGCGCGCCCGCGCGAACACCTTCGTCTTTTTCCTCATCAGTGGTGGCGGCTCGGCGATGCTGGAGCTGCCCCGCGACCGCAAGGTCACCCTGGACGACACCATCGGCTTCCACGAAGCGCTGGTTGCCAGCGGCGCGACCATCACCGAAATCAACACGGTCCGCAAGTATTTCTCCGCAGTCAAAGGCGGACGCCTCGCGCTGGCCGCACCCGCGGCCGAAAAACTATCTCTGCTGCTGGCCGATGTCCCGCTCAAGGACCTCGCGGCAGTTGCCTCCTCACCCACGCTGCCGGACTACTCGACGCTGGCCGAATGCCAGGAAATCCTGGAGCGGTTCCATCTGCTGGAGAAGTTTCCCGTAGCGGTGCGGGAGTATTTCCAGAAGCTCCGTCAGGACGACGCCACTCCGTCCAAAAGCAGCCCTCAGGACGCGCTCGCGGCATTTCAGCACGCTCAGTTCGACACCCTGCTCTCGAACCACGACTTCGTGAACGCGGCCCGGGATCACGCGCAATCGCTGGGATACAAAGTCGTCATCGACAATACCTGCGACGACTGGGACTACGCCGAAGCCGCCAGGTACCTGCTGGCGCGCTTTCATGAACTGCGCAGCGAATACACCCGCGTGTGCCTGCTTTCGAGCGGCGAAGTCACCGTAAATCTGAGCAAGAATCCGGGCTGCGGCGGCCGCAACCAGCAGTTTGCCCTGCAGGCCGCATTCGACCTGGCGCGTTTCGATGGCGAAGCACTCGCCGTGCTCAGCGCTGGCTCGGATGGCATCGACGGCAACAGTCCCGCAGCGGGCGCCATTGCGGATACAACGACGATCGCGCGCGCCCGCAGCTACAACTTCGATCCCGAAGCCACGCTCGGCCGCTTCGATACATGCACGCTCTTCACCGCGCTGGGCGATTCGATTGTCACCGGCCCCACCGGCAACAACCTGCGCGATCTGCGTATTCTGATCGCCGGATAACTACCGCGATCGGAGTGATGCCCTTGCTGCTAAAGCTCAGAAATGCACCTGCGGCGCTGCCTGCGACGCCGGAGAAGCCTCGAAATACGCGGTGTTCGGCTTGAACCCGGCGAAGTGCGCCCAGATGTTGTTGGGGATCTGTCCGATGAACGTGTTGTAGTCCTGCAGCGTCTCGTTATACCGGCGGCGCTCCGTGGCGATGCGGTTCTCGGTGCCCTCCAGCTGATCCTGCAGCTGCAGAAAGTTCTCGTTCGCCTTGAGGTTCGGATAGTTCTCAGCAATCGCCAGCAGCCGTCCCAGCGCCCCATCCAGCTGCCCGTTCGCCTTGATCTGGCTCTGCGGATCGCGCGCCGCCAGCAGCGACTCGCGCGCCTTGTCCACATCGGCGAAGACCGTCTCTTCATGGGTCGCGTAGCCCTTCACCGTCGCCACAAGATTCGGAATCAGATCCGCCCGCCGCTGCAGCACCGCCTGCACGTTGGACCACTGC